>CAZLII010000098.1:0-10397 GCA_964559065.1 uncultured Nitrospirales bacterium
ACTGACCAGTGCGAGCACTTCCATGTCGCCCCGGGTGTCGAACATTCTGGGCAACGGCGTTTCCGGGAAGACGGTCAGGAATGGGTTGGTGACGGAGGCGGTCATGTCCGGGTGTTTCAATTCGGCCCAGGAATCCACGCCAAAGACGATGTCCGCCCATTCGCAGGAAGCGGTCCACCACCAGTCGTTCAATACCAACATTTCCACCTTGGGCAGGGTGTTGTACACGAGATCGTAATGCCACTTGGCATTGCCGATGATCGAGTTGGAATTCGAGAGCCAGGCCGATTTGGTCGGCGTCGGGGTATGCCCCTTGCCTGTGAAGTTCTTGTTGCCCACCTTGAGCAGGCGGTCGCCATAGTTGAAGAAGTGGGCCGATTCCCCCTTCCAATATGGCTTCACCCTCGCGGGTTTTTCCGGGTCCAGTTCGATGTCGAAGGGGTTCTCGTAAATGAATTGGGGATAGCCGTTGAACAACGCAGTGCGGTAATTGCCGGCGTAACTGCCGACATTGCCGCCGATGTTGCCGATATTGCCGGTCAACGCCGCCAGCAGGAACACCGAGCGGTCCTTGAGATCGTTGTTGAAGAACTGGTTCGGTCCCATGCCGACGGGAAACATCGTCGCGCGCGCGTTTTTCGCGATCTCGCGTGCCAGCGCGATGATGGACTCCTTCGGGGCCCAGGTGATCTCCGAAGTGATCTCCGGCGTGTAGTTCCTGCCCAGGCTGTTCTTGATAAGTTCAAAGACCGGCGCCACCTGGACGGTTTGACCGTCCTTCAAGGTGACTTCGAAGGTTCCCTCCAAAGCGGGGTCCATCGGTAACGCGGAGAAATTTTCGCCGACATGATCGCGGGTCATTTTGACAGGCGCGTTTTGGCGCCGGTCCCAAGCGACGAAGTCGCCCCATTCGTCCCGCAGTTCCTTGGGAATCCATTGCAGTTGCTGCCGCATGGGCGGCGGCGGCGTTTCGTCTTTGGTGAATACCCTGGTGAAGTTGGCGAGTTCGGCGGGGGGATCGCCGAAGAGGTCGCCGGCCCGCAACAGGGTGCGGGTGTCGAGCCTGACCAGCAGCGGCAGGTCGGTGAACTTGTTGACGAAATCCTTGTCGTACAGATTCTCCTGGATAATGAGATTGGCCAGGCCGAGCGCGAGCGCCGGGGTGGTGCCGGGACGCACCACGATGGCGTCGTCCGCCTTTGAGGACGTTGCGCTGTACTCGCAGGCAATCACGACCACCTTCACGCCCTTCAGCCGCGCTTCAGTCAGCCAGTGCGCGTCCGGCATCTTGGTGCAAATCCAGTTCATGCCCCACACGACGACCATTTTGGCATGTTCCACAGAGCACAGGTCGAAATCCACGGTCTGCTGGCCGGTGACCATGGGGTGACCCGGCGGCAGATCGGTATGCCACGAATAACTGTCCCAGCCCCGGCCGCCGACGGCGTTGTCCGGGCCGACCTTTCTGAGATGTTCGTCCAGCAACGCCAGTGTATTGGTGAATCGGTTTATTGCATAGATGCGCGCCCCCAGCAACGGCATGCCGCCCCGGAATTTCAATACCTGCGTGCCTGCGCCCTGACAGGCGTCAATCATCTCATCCGAATAATGCCCCTGCGCCTTGAGCCGCTTGATGCCTTCTTCGCCGGAATAGGTCGCGGCGATGTTATGAAGCGCCTTTGCGGCGATCTCCGTGGCTTCATCCCAGGAAAGCAGCAGCCAGGTGTCCTCCGCGCGTTTGAAATATTGGGTGGGCGGCGCGCCGGTCACCGGATCACGCGGAAACCCCGCATCCACCCATTCCTTGAAGCCCTTTCTGACATGGGGGCCGCGGACGCGACGGTCGCCGTAAAAGCGGCGCACCAGCGCCAGTCCTTTCTGGCAGCACCGGGGGTCCCACCGGTGCGAGGCCTTGTTGCCGTAGAGGTCGGTGGCCTCGCCATATTTGTATGAGGGGCTGATGCGGGTGAGCACGCCGTTCTTGACATGCGCCACCAGCAGGCAGTTATGGGTGTCGTTGGGGGCGCAAAGAAATGTGAATTTGCTGTCATACTGGAAGATGTTGCGATACACCCGCTCCCAGTCCCGATCAGGGTAATTGTCCAGGGGATTGGTCACGGTTTCGATGCCCCAGGCACGCGTGGCCTGGGAAACCAACGCCGCAAAGCCGCTCGCCGCGCCCATCGCGAGGAACTCGCGTCGGCTGGGCTTCTGATTCCATCTCGGTTCATCAGCCATTGGAAATTCCTTTATATGCGGTTTATTGCAGGGTTCTGACAAAGGTGACCAGGTCTTCTATTTCTTCGTTCGTCAATGCGGCGAAAGACGGCGAATCCTGGGCGAATCCCGTCATGGTGGTGCCATGCCGGCCCCGCTCGATGGTCGCCTTGATATAGGCGTCGGTGGCGGTCTCCTGAAAGACGCGATTGGCCAGCGCGGGCGCCTGCATGCCGCGGCCGGTCTCGCCGTGACAGCCGGAGCAATTGCGCTCATAGAGGAACGCGCCTCGTTCGGGATTGCCCGCCGCCCGGTACCGTTCGTCATAGTCGGGAGACATGGGCGTGTCGCCCCGGAGATAGGCCACAATACTAAGGATTTCATCTTCGCGCAGGCCGCCGGCCTGCTCTTCCCATGCGGGCATGTCGCGTCCGGGGCGGCCCTTTTCGATGTTTTTCTTCAGGAAATCATCGGTCGCAATGGCGGTGAATGCGGGATTCCTGACGGTGGGGATGTAGCGCTTGAGTATGGGGTCGTAATGTGAAGCGAGGCCGTCCTGGTGGCAGGCATAACAATAGCGCTTGTAGAGTTCCTCGCCGGGCAATGCCTTGCGGAATGCCTTGTGATACTCGTATTCGATGCGATCCTTGGGGATGTAATTCATGGGAATCTCAAATCCCCGCAGCGACAGGATGTAGTTGGTCAGTGCCAGGGCCTCGTCATAGGTGAAATTAAAGTTCTTCATCGTGCTTCCGGCGACGATCTTCTGCGGGTCCATCAGATGTTCGACGTGCCAGTTGGCGATGGTGTGCTCGCCCTCGATATAAGCAAAGGGGAGAGCCGCCTTTTTCTTGACGCCCACAGTGTCCAGTGGGAGTCCCATGGCGCCGCCGACGCCCGCCACCTTGTGGCATGCATAGCAGCCTTTCTCGACGAAGAGTTCATGGCCCCTGGCAGCCAGGGGCGCGTATTCCCTGATCGCATCGGGCGCGTGGCACATGGCGCAACTGGATTGGGCAAATTCCCTGGGCAGCAGGGGGTAATCCCAATGCACGTCAGTCGCCTTGGCGTCGGCAAAGACGGTTGCCCGTCCCTGGCCCTGATGGCAGATGGTGCAGCCGTATTGCTCCGGCGGATGTTTTTCCAGGTAGTCGCCGGGATGCGTGCGATAGGGTTGCTTCTGGTCGGCCATGCGCGGATCATCAATACCGGGGTGGCAGGTGATGCACCGGTCGGTGATGTTCAGGGCGGGAATGACATTTTGCACGATGCGGTTCTCAAATTGCCGCGCAATCTCGCGCGCGGCGTCGTCCGTGGCTTTTTCGCGCAGCATCCGCGCATAACGGCCGCGGACCATGCGCCATTCCGCGAGCAGGTTCTCCTGCACCGCCGCGGCGGCGAGGAACACCAGCGTCAGCAGGCTGACCGCCAACAGCGCCCATTTGATGCGCCGGTCCACCACTTCCATGTCCGGTTTCTCCATCATGCATGCTCCGGTTTAATGGACCGGCCAATCGGCCCGGCTCCAGTAGAAATCCCAGTTCGGCCCGCGCAGAGAGACACCGACGTAAGTCAGAATGACGAACCCCGCCAGGAAACACACGAACAGCGCGATTGCGCCCATGCGCGTCGAGTTGAAGCGCCGGATAATCCACAAAGACCACAGGGCATAGGCGAGGGTGAGCAGGCTGCCCGGATTCATGATAATGATGAACAACTGCGGAATATCGGGGAACCAGGTGCGCAGCCAGCCGTATCGGACCGGCACCGCCACGGCGGTTGCAGCGGCCGCAAGCCCGAATACCAGGGATTCAATGGCCACTCGCTTGCCGCGCCGGCCACTGAACCACACGCCGCCCGGCTCCGGTTCGCGATCGAGGTAGGGAATCAATATCAGGCCCAACACAACGATGGTCGGGATCAGGATGCCGCCCACAAATGCGGAATAGGACACGATTTCCTGCAAGCCCAGGAAGTACCAGGGGGCTTTGGCAGGATTCTCCGGGATATCCGGGCTGGCCAATTCCTTGAGGGGGGCGTCAAAAAGCAGCCCCAGCGCGACGCAAATCAGCATTGTAATCATGAATACCAGCAACTCCGCCCGCAGCAAATAGGGCCAGGACGGCAGCGTTTCGTCCATGATCTTGCCGGTATAGGGCGACTTGTCGCGCACCAGCGCCATCAAGCCGTAGGTCTTGGTGGGGGCCGCTGACGGCGGCAGCGCTTCGGATACCGGCGCGCCGACGCCTTTGCCGGCGGCGGTCGGGCAGCCTTCCGGGCGCGCCAGGCCGCCGTCCTTGCGGATGCGCCAGATATGCACGCAGATGACGATGGTCATGACAATCGGGAGCACCATCACGTGCAGGAGATAGAATCGCGTCAACGCTTCCTGGCCGATGCTGGTGGCGCCCAGGAGCAATTCGCGCTGCAGGTCCCCCACGTTGAAGATATCGGGCAATCCCATTGCGGCGACCAGTTCGTTGGGCGACGCGGCGATGTTCGCGCCGATGGTGATGGCCCAATAGGCCAACTGGTCCCACGGCAGCAGGTAGCCGGTGAAGGAGAACATGAGCGTCAAAACGAAGAGGATCATGCCCAGCACCCAGTTGAATTCGCGCGGGGTCTTGTAGGACGCCGTGAAGAACACCCGCGCCATGTGCAGGATGACCGTGATCACCATGAGGTGGGCGGCCCAACGGTGGATGTTGCGGATGAAGCGTCCCGTGGGCACGACGTAATGCAAATCCTTGATGCTGTCGTAGGCGAGTTCCACCGACGGCTTGTAGTACACCATCAGCAGCACGCCGGTGACTGTGAGAATGATGAACTGCGACACCAGCGCGACGCCGAGACCGAAGGTGGCGGTCAGTCCCAGAGACCGGGGATGGACGCGCGTGGCGTGGATGTGCAGGAAGAAATTGCTGAAGACCGCCTGGGACCGCGCCCGGTCCGACGTGGGCGCGCCATGGCGCAGCACGGAATCCCGCAACGTGTACGGGAGTCCCTTGATGTTTTCCCAAAAACCCGCAAGTGCGCTGCTTGCCATGTTCGGCCCTCTCCTACACTTTGAAGAATTGGTTGGGCGACGTCTCGCGGGCGGTGTCCACCACCAGCGCCCCGTCCGCCGCGCGCGATACCGACAACCAGGCCAGCGCCCTCGGCGCGGGACCCTGCTTCACTTTGCCTTCCGTATCGAACCGGGACCCGTGACAGGGACACTGGAAACCATCAGGCGTTTCGGCGACGACGCAGCCGAGGTGCGTGCAGATCAGCGACATGGCGGCGATCCCGTGCTCGGTGGAAAGAATGCGCACGTTGCGCTCCGGGATGATTTTCACGGTGCCCGGCGGAAATTCGGCGGGGTGCCCCGCCCGGAATCGGCTCGACGCCTCCGGCAACACGCGGGGCTTCGGCAGACGCGCCATGCCCAGAATGGAGCCGAAGATCGCCACGCCCGCGCTCACAAGCCCCGCCATCCCCAAAAAATCCCGGCGCGGTACGGGTTCGGGTGCTAAACGCCCTGACATAACGGATTCTCCTTAAAATGAAACGCTTCCATCGTTATCGCCCCGGTGGGGCAGCGTTCCGCGCACAGCGCGCAACGGATACACCGCGTCTCGTCCTTTACAATGGCGGATGTCTGCGCAGGCGACATCGGCTCCAGCAGTGCGTCGAAGAGCATCGGCACAGGCGCCGCAGGCTCCAAGTCCCCCGCCGAAACGATGTCCAGACAGGATTCCGGACAGACCTCCACGCAGCCCCCGCACAGCACGCACTTCTCACCGTCAAAAATGGTGTTGACGCCGCAATTCAGACAACGCGATGCTTCCCGGCGCGCCGCTGATTCTCCGTACCCTTCCTCCACCAACGCGGAGGGGTTGGCCAGACGCTGCGCCACCGGGAGGCTCGGCAACGGCACGCGCTTCAATTTCTCGTAGTCCTGCTCGCGGGCATAGTCCGCCAGCGGGAAATGCAGTTCCACCGCCTCCGCGCGCAGCGCGCGGCCCGTCACCGACTGATAAATGGCGCGGGCCACCGCCTTGCCGGAAGCCACCGCATGGATCAGAAGTTTTGGGCCATAGGCGAGGTCGCCCGCGACAAATACGTCCGGCGTACTGGTCCTGCCTGTCTCCGGGTCGCATTCGATCAGGCCGTTGGGAAGCATGCGCAGGCCGTCGCGCCCGCCGTCAATGAACGACAGGTCGTAGGTCTGGCCGATGGCCAGTAGAACATTATCGCAGGGAATCTCCGTGGTCACATTCTCGTCGAATATCGGGTTGAAGCGACCGTCCGCATCAAACACCTGCAAACATTTTTGAAACAGCACGCCCCGGACCGCTCCCTGCGCATCGGTCAGCATCGCCTTGGGGCCGACGCTGTTGCAGCGGACAATCCCCTCCTCGTCTCCTTCAATGATTTCTATGTCATCGGCGGGCATTTCCTCCAGCGATTCGAGCGAGCACAAATGCACCTTGCCCACGCCGGGACGCCGCACGGCGGTGCGCGCCGCATCCAGCGAGATTTGCCGCAGCACGGTGCGTCCGACATCGTAGGCGACATTGCCGCCCCCGATGACCACCACGCGCTGTCCCAATGTCGGCGGACGGCCGAGGAACACGTCGCGCAGAAATTCAACGCCGCCGTAAACGCCTTTCGCGTCTGCGCCCGGCAGGTTCAGTTTTCGTGAGGACTTGGCGCCGGTGGCAATTACAACAGCGTCGTGCCCTGCGCGCAAATCAGAAAAAGAAATATCCTCCCCCACGCGGCAGTTGGTCACCGCCTTCACGCCCATCGCCAGGATTACGTCCACCTCCGCCTGCACCAGGTCGCGCGGCAGGCGGTATTCCGGGATTCCCGTCGTCAACATGCCCGCCAGCACCGGCTCCATTTCATAAATCGTTACGGAAAAACCCAGGAGCGCCAAATCGTGCGCGGCGGCCAGTCCCGCAGGACCGCTTCCGACAATCCCCACGCTCTTGTCCGTCACGGGCGCGATATCGCCGCGCATCAATCCCTGCAAAAGGAAAAGCAGTTCGTCCCCGTCAAGGCACGCGCGCGGCTGCGCCTGCAACGCGGCTTCTTTGAGAAACGCGATGAACGCGCTCCCATTGTCCTTGCGCGATTCCGGACCGAAGCGATCGCACACAAAGCGCTTCAAAGCGCGGATCGCAATCGGCTTGTCCACATCGCCACGACGGCATGCGGTCTCACACGGCGCGCCGCACACCCGCCCGCAGACCGAAGCCAGCGGATTCGGCCCGCGCGCGATCAGATAGGCCAGCGCGTCGTCCCCTTCCGCAATGGCCCGCACATAGCCCCGCGCATCCGTATGCACCGGACAGGCCGCCTGGCACTTGATCTGCTCCTTCCAGTATTGCCGGTCCGGCACTTCCACCTTGACGCCCATTGGTCTCCCTTGTCTCCGTGTGCGCTCGTTCATCCTCGCGCGCTGCGCCTATTTGTGGATTCCGATATCCACCTTAAGGTGGATGCTATTATCCACCATACCTCCCCGTTTGTCAATACCCCCGGCAGGGGCGAAAAAATCGGACAGTTTTTCGCTGATCCGAGGGGTGCGGGGGGCGGACACAAGGGGCTTGACAATGCGGCGGCAAAGGTGGATAATGCTATCCACAATAGCGACCGCAGACTGTATTGCGGGAAAAAGGGAGCGCCGTGTTCAGACTGTACTCAAAGGGCTGCGAATATGCCATCCGCGCCCTGATGTGCGCCGCGCCCGACGGCAGCGTAAGGCGCTTTCAGGCCAAAGATGTTTGCCAACGCAGCGGCATACCGGAGCCATACACGCGCAAGGTGCTGCAATCGCTGGTGCAGGCGGGTTTCTTGCGCGCGGTGCTGGGGCCGGGCGGCGGATACGAAATGACGCGCGACCCGGCGGAGATCACCTTATATGAAATCATCCGGGCGGTGGATGGCGAAGCCACATTTGACGCCTGTATCCTGGGGCTGCCCAAATGCGGGGGCAAGAATCCGTGCCCGCTGCATGAGGTGTGGGCGAACGCCAAAGAACGGCTTTTTACGCAACTGCATTCGAAGACGCTGAAGGATTTGATATTGCAAAGCGCCCGTGAACAGGAACGACTGGGACCGCGCCGCCACACACAAGAGACCAAAAAGCGGCGCGATGAGGGACAGCGGGAATAGCGCGGCAAAAGGGAAAAGAGCCATGAAGGTGTTGCATGTCGTTGGACGAAAGAACCATGGAAAAACCACGCTGATCGCGGAACTCATCGCGCACTTGACCCAGATGGAAGTGCGGGTGGGCAGCATCAAGCATTGCGGCCATGAGCACATGCTGGATGTTCCCGGAAAGGATTCCGCCCTGCACCGGCAGGCGGGTGCAGACCCCACGGTGGTGCTGACGCCCTCCCAGATGGCTGTCTTCCAACAGCGCCCGGCACAGAATGGATCATATGCGGCAATCCACACCCATTTTGAGCACTGTGATATCGTGTTGGTGGAAGGCGACTTGGACGGTCCCGGCCCCAAGATTGAAGTCTGGCGCGCGGAAATCGGCGGCGATCCCATTGCCATGCTCCGCGAGGATATTCGCGGAATCGTCTCCAATGACCCTATTGAAACGGATCGGGTGGTCTGGCAGCGCGATCGCATTCCCGAAATTGCGGAGGCCGTGCTGGCATTGGCGGAGACCGTCTGATGATGGACCGACTTCCCGTGTACATCCTTGCCGGGGGCAGGAGTTCCCGCTTCGGCGATGACAAAGCCCGCGCTGTTTGGTGCGGCAAACCGCTCCTTTCCCACGTCGCCGGGCAGGCGGAGGCTGTCGCCTCGCGCATCACGGTGGTCGCGCAGCGCGCCGACGCCTATGCCGATCTCAGCCTGCGCGGCATCGCCGACGCGCACCCCGGATGCGGCCCGCTCGGCGGATTGCAGGCCGCACTGCGGGACTGCGCTCCCGAACCCTGGCTCCTGCTGCTGTCCTGCGACATGGTTCCGCTTCCCCAGGAATGGCTGCATCGCCTGCTGGCGGGGCGTCGTGACAGCGTCGGGACGGTCTATTTTCAGGGCCGGCGCCCTGAGCCGTTTCCGGCGTTGTTTCATTATTCCGTGGCGCCGGTCGTGGATGCATTGATCGAAGCGGGACGGCTGGCGATGGTCGCGTTGTTTTTCTCTGATAGTGTTTGCGGCCATCCGCTGCCGCTTCCGGAAGATTGGCGCGCCTGCCGCAACATCAACCGGCCCGCCGATTTGGACCATGAAGATAAGGTGTTCTCCTCAACGCAAGCCGCCGCGACTATCCGGAAGGAATTTTTATGAAGTTCCTCGGCGAGCGAATCCGCATTGACCGGCACGAACTCGGCGGCGCCTTCGGCGATATCGGCACAGACCTGCCGTTGATTGCCGGCATGATCCTGGTCTCCGGCATGGATGCCGCAGGCGTGCTGATCCTCTTCGGCGCAGCGCAACTTTTCACCGCCCTCTATTACGGCATTCCCATGCCCGTGCAGCCGCTCAAAGTCGTGGCCGCACTGGCCATTGCCCAGCAACTGCCCGCCGAACTAATCTATGGCGCGGGACTGGCCATCGGCGCGACGATGCTGCTGCTGACGCTGACGGGGCTTATCACCCGAATAGGCGCGATCATTCCGCGGCCGGTCATCCTCGGCCTGCAGGTCGGGCTTGGCCTGAAACTCATCGAGGTGGCGCTCGGCTACGCCGCAAGCGACGGTATCCCGGGCTGCGCCCTGGCGTGCGTTGGCGTCGCGCTGACCTTGTTGCTCTATCGCAATCGTCACGTGCCGCCCGCCCTTATGGTCATCGGCCTCGGCATGGCCTACGCATTCATTTCCGGGGCCGCCGCGCCCGGCGCGATTGCACGGGCCGCGGGGTTTTCCGTCCCCCGACTGTACGCCCCTGCCGCGACCGACATCATTCAGGGGTTCCTTCTGCTTGGCCTCGCACAGATTCCCGTCTCGCTCGGCAATTCCATTTTCGCCACCGGCCAACTCGCGAACGACCTCTTTCCCCATCGCAACATATCCACCCGGAAAATCGGCTTGTCCTACAGCCTCATGAATCTCATCGCGCCTGTCTTTGGCGGCATCCCCATGTGCCACGGCTCCGGCGGCATGCTTGGCATGCATTTCTTCGGCGCGCGCACCGGCGGCGCGCCGCTCCTCTACGGCCTCTTCTTCCTT
>CAZLII010000099.1:0-10395 GCA_964559065.1 uncultured Nitrospirales bacterium
CGAACGCGACGACGCCATCGCATCGTTTGAGCGGGTGGTCGCGCTCGACCCGCAGCGCGTGGATGCGCAGGGCCGCATCGCCCTGCTTCGATGGCGCAAAGGCGACGCCGAAGGCGCGCTCGAGGCCACCCGCCGCTGCGAAGAGATGGGCGGCCAGCCGCCGCCGGGATTGCTCGAGGAGATCGCGCAGGCGATCGGCCAAAAAGGGAAATAGGAGAACAGATGGAACCCGGAAGGATGAGGGATGAAGGATGAGGGATGAGGGATGAGGAATGAAGGATGAAGGATGAAGGGTCCCTAGTTCCCAAATTGCATTGGGAACCAGGCGAAAAAATCCCCCTTGGAAGGGGGTGGTGCGAAGCGCCGGGGGATGTAAAAGGATGCTCAGCAAACTGAAAAATCGCCTTCAATAATAGCAAGGAGAACTGAGATAATGGCGTTACCGGCTTGTCTTGCTGCAATCGCGATGCTTGGCGCGCCGGCCGCCGGGGATGCGCCGGAAACGACGCCCCTTCGGCTCAACCATATCCAGGTGATCGGCACCCACAACAGTTACCATGTGCAGCCCATGACGCAGTTTCAGGACACCATCCGCCGTATCTATCCGGACGCAGAAACCTGGGAATACACACATCCGCCGCTGGATGTGCAACTGGACCGGGGCATCTTCAGTTTTGAATTGGATTTGCATGTCTTCGCCGAGGGCGTCGAGGTGCTACACGTCCCCATCTATGACGAAGAAACCACCTGCCAGCGTTTTACCGATTGTCTGCGGACCGTGCGCGACTGGTCCGACCGGAATCCCGGCCACCTGCCCATCAGTTTCCTGATGGAAATCAAAGTCGAGGAAACGCGGCTCTCGACAAGGCCGGTCATGCCCACTGAAAAAAACACCCTCCTCCACATTGAAGAGAACATTCTGTCCATCTTTCCCCGCGAAAACATCATCATGCCCGACACGGTGCGGGGCGATGCGCCCACCCTCCGCGAGGCCGTGGAAAACCAGGGCTGGCCCTTACTGAAAGACGCCTGCGGCAAGGTCCTTTTCATCCTCCATGACCGCGGCAGATGGCGGGATTTGTACACGGACGGACGGCCCTCTCTCGAAGGGCGGCTGATGTTCGTCAATTCCAGCGCGGACCGCTCCGACGCTGCGACCATTGTCATGGACAACCCCCGAGACCCCTCCATTCCCGAGATGGTCCGGCGGGGATTCATCATCCGCACCCGCGCAGACAGCGGCCTGCGCGAAGCCCGGCGCGGCAACACATCCCGGCGCGACGCGGCCTTCGCCAGCGGCGCGCACATCATCAGCACCGACTATCCCCCCGGCAGCGCGCATCCCCAGACCGGTTATGAGGTGGTTTTCCACAAAGGCGCGCCTGCGCGGTGCAACCCTGTCAATGCGCCCCCCGGATGCGAGGCCGCACTCGACGCCATCCTGTCGGCACAGACCTCAACACTGTCCCTTTTGCAAAGACCTGACCCGCAAAAAAATGGACTTCTCCGGCAAAATATGCTATCTTCACTTCATTAATGCGCCCGTAGCTCAGTTTGGATAGAGCACTTGCCTCCGGAGCAAGGGGTCGCGCGTTCGAGTCGCGCCGGGCGCGCCATTAGAAACCCCTGATTTATTGGGGTTTTCGCGTGTTTCCTGCGATAGCGTCCTATCTACCTGCTCCCCGCGCAAACCGCCACAAACAGTCAAATTATGACTATCCGCGCCTGCCAGAGGTGCAACATTTAGTGCAACATTTTTTTGACCCATTTCCGCCGCCTTCGCCTGTACTATTGCGCCAGTGAAATCCGGCAAGGTTTCCACCGCTTCCACGATGTCATCAAGGCGTCTGTGCCCTCCCCACAAGCCCCTGTCGTGCCTCGAGCAAGAATCCGGGTGCTTATTCCATGGCCGGAAAGGCCCGCGGGGCTTGCGTCAGACCTTCCAGCACAGCGATGACCCTTAATGCCTGACGCAGGGAATCGGGCTTTCCCAACTGTTCCCCTATTTCTGAAGTGTCCGGTCGGTCCGACGCGTCCGACCTGTCCGGCTGGTCCGACTGCCCAAAGGCGTATTGCGGCGCAGCCGCGTCTTCCAATCGGCGGGCCGTGCCGTCAACCGCCACGACAGCATCCCAGACGTCCCATCGGGCTTCCGGGGCGCGCGGCACAATCCGCCGCATCCAGTAAGGAAATTGCGGCGCTACGGAGATGGGTTCCGTTGCGTTCAGCAAATGGAACTGGATTCTGGACTTCAATTCGCGCCGCCGCGCGGCCCATTCGTCCGCTTGTGGAGCGCTCAATATCTCGCCGATGCGGATGGCGGCGCTCAGTCCTGTGTACACGTGGAGCAGGGTCGGCACCGATTGCCGTTCCCGCAGGCATTTGGGATCGAAGGACAGGAAACGGGTTACTTCGCCATCCAAGACCCATGACGCCAGCCAATCCGCCGCGTTTTCCACCGTTCCCCAGTGTTCCGCCAGAAGAAGTTGCGCCGTCGTATGGCCCATGAACCCGGCATGCACCCACAGGGCGCCCAGCAGCCACGACGCGGCCTCCACCTGCAGGATGGCTTGCGGCGCGGCTTCTTCGCCGGAGGCATGCACAACGGCGGGCAGCGAACCGGTCGGCACCCCGATGCGGCCGGTCCGGCGCTGCGTGCCCGCCAGAAATGCGAGCAGTCGCCCCGCATCCTCGTGCAGTCCGCCCATGTTCAGCGCCAGGCTGACCCACGCCGCCTGCTGCGGCGTGGTCACGGCGAAGGGCGTGCCTGAAGCGGGCGTGCGCAGCACCGCGCCGGTACCCCGATCAGTGCATAGCAGAATGACCGCCAGGGCATTGCAAGATACGGGTTCGGCGATTGTCGCGGACGCTGCCGCGAGGCGGTCGCGCCAATGCTGCTCCGTCTCGCGACGGAGCGCGTCGAATCCCCGCTCCGTTGCGGCGCACAGCGTCTCCTCGACTGCCGCCCAGTTTTTCCCAAAAGCCATAAAAACAACCGTGGAAACGCCCTCTGCCGTCCGCGAAGGCTCCAGTTGCCACCCGGCATCGGCCTGCCCTGTCGCTGCCCGTCCACCCGCCATGCGACCCGCCTCTATGCCCTGCATCGCCGCTTCAGGCGCGCCCGCGCGCCCGACGTGAAACGCGGTCACCGGATTGACGGATGCCGTCCCAATCCACACGCCTTCATCGAAACGCGCCCAGTCACCTACGGATGCGCCGCGCACGGCGAGTTCTTCCGCCTGCACCCATGTCGCGCTGCCGGGATCATGGGGCCGGAAGTGGCCCAACCGCGCGCCATTTGTGTCGGCAAAGGCGGCGAAGCCGCGCAGCGCGGGAAACAACGCCCCTGCCACGGGCAGTTCCGGGAGCAGGCGCGCACAGGGTTCCAATCGCTGAAACCAGAACAGGTCAAAGGGTTCCGCGATCCCGCGTAGGTCCAGCCGGATTGTCAGCACATCCAATGCCGGATGCACAAACCACGTCTGCACCGCTTCCGCGCCGGGCGCATGGTCCATTACAAAACGGGCTTCCACAATGGGAATGCCCGGTTCCGGCCATTTCTGCGAAGCCAGCCGCCATGGCGCTTCGGTCAACCATGTCGTGCGGTCCTCCGAGCGCACCGCCCACAGGCACCCGCGCCGCGCCGACGCAACGTCTCGCCCAAACAGCGTCAGGCAGGTTGCCCCGGTTTGCTCGTAGTATCCGGGGCTGGGCCACGAGACGGCGGCGATGCCGCCGGTGGCGTCCGCGCCGACCGTCAGGCCGCCATTCCCGGAGACGGCCGCCACGGTGGTGATGGGCAAAGATCCTTCCAAAAATCCTTCGCCTGATGCTTTCGCGACTGGCAGACATACGACCATGAACATACCCACCAGCACCAGCGCGCTCATCCTGCCATCCCATCGCGCGCTGTTCATGGTTCAGCCTCCAGCGGACGCGCAATGTCACCCTCAAAACGCAACTCGTCGCCCGCGCCGTAAAGATCAATGTGTAGTTTGCCCCATTGTTCCGGAATCCGCGCCAATGGAATCAACTCACTTTCCACGTCACGGGCATTTCGCCGGGGAATCAGCCCCAAGGCCGCGCCGCGCCGAAAGATCGCCTGCATCGCGCCGCTGATTTTCGCCCAATCCGCCCGCACCGTGGCCACGCGCCCCGGCGCGATGTCCCGCGTCGGACCGACGACAACCCGCGCCATCCGCGATTCCCGGCTTGCAGCCAGCCAATACGGACCGGATGCGGCGCCGCACACGGCGAAAGGTTCGCCCCAAAACGGCAGTATCCACCCGGTACGATCGCCCCACGCATGCGGCATCCCCTCATCTTCCAGGAGGCTCGCCAATGGATGCCGTCCAGCGGGCGGCGGGTCGGCTGTCTTGAACGCCACCGCAATCTCCGGAACCGGCCAACCGGGGTTGGCGTCGTCCAGATAAACGGCGACGGCCGTTTCCTGGACCCCTTCCAGAGAGACTGGAGGAAGCCCCGTGACGTCCCACAGTTCCGGCAGGGGGGGCAGGCATGCGACGGCGTCTGATGCCGCGATGCGGTCCCGAATCAGCGCCCACAACGGGACCAGGATTGGGAGAGACGCTTGCGCCGCAACGCTGAACAAAGGCGGCTCCGGCCAGTCGCAGCCCAATTCCAATCCTTCACCGTCCACACGCGCGGGGACAAAAAACGCGCCCTGCACCTGCGGCGAATCGGGCCTGAAAAGCGCCCAACCCGGCACGGCCCCTTTCCATCCCACGGTGATGCCGTCCATTGCTGTTTCAGCGCCCCGGATGACGCACGGCGGCGCGGACAACGCCTCGCGCACATATTGTATCGAATGGGATGCAATCAGAAAACCATTGCGCCATGCATAGTGGAAATCGCCGAAGACATAAATGGAATCACTGCCATTCTCGCGAGAGAAGACCCGATTAACGGAATGGGCGGCGTGCATCAACAGCCCCGGGCGCACACAAAGCCCCCAATCGCCATCCTTTACGCCCACCCAGAGGTTTGGCCCCAGCCATACGCGCCAACGGGCGGGCGTGGGCCGGATGCCGGTCGCTTTGCGCACGGCCAGTTCCGCCGCATGTAAATGGCGGAACGCCTCTTCGCGGACCGGCTCGCACCACGGCGCGACATACGCCGAGATCCATGCATGGGGAAAATCGGGCGTGGCGGCCATCCAGGCCGCGTCCGCCGGGACATAGCCGGGGTGCGGCGGATACTTCAATTCTTGGTCCAGCACCCCAAGCACGAGATAGGCTGCAAACGCTGCCAACAGCCACCACCAGCCCCGCGCAATACGGCGCTTCGATGTCTTGGATGCGGCCATGACGTTGCCATCCTTCATCGGCGACAGCCTGGAGCGGTTGGACCAGCACCATTCCTGGTAGAGGGGGACAATGAGGAGGCGCGGCGCACATTTCCTGGGAATCCGACGGGGGCCATGCCGCGCGGCCTCTTCATGGTCATGTTCTTTCCCCGGCGATTACGCCTCTTCCCAGACGGCGTTCTTTTCGCGGTCGCGCGTTTCCTCGAGATTCCGGATTCCCTCAGCCATACGGGCGAGAATTTCGGCGCGTTCTTCCGGCGCGGCGGCTGCAGCCTGGCCCTCATGGCTGACGCGCGTCTCGGCGATCCGCGCCTCATAGCGTTTCTCGATGTCCGCAATCCGCGCCCGCTGTTCCTCCGAGAGTTTTTTTGCGCCACCCCCGGCCTGTGCCAGGCGTTCCATGGCGATTTCATACGCGCTTTTCATCCGGCGATGCTCCTACATGGAAAACTCATCCTCCAGCACGCTGGCGATGAACCGTTCGATGGACACCAGATAATAACGGCTGTTCGGCGTAATAATGACCCCGGTGGTGATGTCCTCCATCCGGTCCAGTTCATCCATGCTGGCGGACAAGGCTTCTTCAACGCTGTCCGACAGATGCCTCACGTCCAGAAATTCCGAACTGCATTCCACCGGCTTATGCTTGAAACCCAGCACCCCGAACATGCGGCCCAGCAGCGCCGCGTCCACATTTTCCTCGCCGAAAACGTCCTCGTAGCGCGGCGCGTAATGCTGCGGGCGAATCACGAATTGCGGCGACACCTGCACCCGGCCCCGCACCCGCGTGGATGCATAGCCCGACTCCAGCGACGCGCCCAGGCAGATGTAGGGCAACTCATGATAGCCCCGCACAATGCCATAGGTCGGCCGGCGCACAATCGTCGTGTGCTGAAAGATTTCCCGCATTTCTTCAGGGCTGATGGACATGTTTCACCTCAAGGCCATAACTGCGTCTAATTTGAGTTTACCCCAAGCAACGCCGCCGCGCAACATGGACCAAGAGAACACCAAGGACAGCAAAGACAACAAAGACAACAAGGACGGCAAGGACGGCAAGGACAAAAGGGACAGAAAGGACGGGAGCGACGGGAGGGACGGGAGAGACGGGAGAGACGGGAGAGACGAGAAGAAATATTGGGAAGAAAAAAGATTTTCGGCATTATCGTCCGACTTGTCCGACTCCACTGCTCCGTCCAACCCCACTGTCCCGTCCGACTCCACTGCTCCGTCCAACCCCACTGCCCCGTCCGACTCCACTGCCCCGTCCAACCTGTCCGACCCGTCCGACCCGTCAGACCTGTCCGACCCGTCCGACCAGTCCGACCCGTCCGACCCCTCCGACCTGTCCAACAGAAAACCGTCGTATCGGCCCAGTCCAACCGATCCGACGGTTTCTTTTCGTCTTGTCTCTCTGTCAGTGCTGTCTTCGGCGCATGCGTCGCAGCAGACGCGCGCCGCAGGCGGCACATCCCACGGCCAGCAACGCGATGCCGCCAAGCCCCGCTACGGGCACGCCGATGCCTACCATCAGATAGGCGGGTTCGGAGGTGACCAGGCTGCGGCTGTCGGCAACGTTGACATAATAGACGCCGGCATCGGCTTCGGTGACGTCCATGAGCAACAATACCGGACTGTTTTCGCCAACGGATTTCAGATACTTGCCGTTGTAGAATGGCTCGAAAATCCATTCATAACTGAGTGTGCGCAAACCGCCGGACACTTCCACCTCGAATATCCAGGGTTCGCCGGGCGCGACCGCGCCGCTTTCGGGCTGGCGATCGAAAGCCATGCGCGACCCGAAGAGCATTTCCGCCGCATCGGAGACGACCTGCTGGTCTTCCGAGTCGGTGGCGACACAGAAATACATGCCGGAATCCTCTTCGGTGGGGTTGCCAAGGAGCAGAATCGGCCCAGAGCCGACATGCAACGGATCGCCGCCCACTCCCGGGTCGAAATACCAGTCATAAAGAATGGGGGCGGTCCCGCCCTGGGCGAGGATACTCAGGGGGTAGTCGCCTTCGTCCACATACCGGTCTGCGCCCAGGGGTTGCTCGACAATGACCAGGCGTTCGCGGAAAATCACCTCCGCCGGATTTGACGTGATCACGCCGACGCTGAAGTCTTCCGCCTCGCTCGCTTCACACCAATACCAGCCGGACAATTCCACCGCCGGATTGGTGATTTCATACGTGGCGCTGCCCGCGCCTACCGTGACCGGCCCCGCGCCGTCGTCAAAGCGCCAACGATTATGAATTGGGCCGTCGCCGCCCTCGGCGAGCGCCGTCAACGTGTACGGCCCTTCATCAATGAATCGCTCCGCGCCCACTGGATGCAGCGTAAACACCAGCGGATTGGCGCGCACCGTCAATGAGGCCGGGAATGTCGTCTCTTCGTCCGTGCCGCTGTCCGAAACGACAAGGTCATAGTCCCCCGTGTCCGCCCCGGACACCGAAGCGAGCACGAGTTCCGGGCCGCCGGGCTGTTCCGCCGGGGGCAACGGCGAACCGTCTTGCCTCCAGGTGTATGTCAACGGCGGGATACCGCCTTCCACCACCGCCGTGAAAACCACCATATCGCCGGGATTCGCGACCACGTCGTCGGGGTGTTCGGCAATAGCGAGATGCGGATGCACGGTCAGGCGGCCTTCACCGGATTCGACTTGCGTCGGCGGCGTGTCGCTGTCCACCGCGACACACCGATACAGTCCTTCGCGCAAAGGCGGCGACAAGCCCAAGGTTCCGATGTTCGGCTGTGGAATCGGCGGGGCCAGCAAATCAATCGCCAGGCCATCTTTATACCACGTATAGGCATAGGGCGGAATCCCGCCTGTGACAATCACCGTAAACGGCACAAAGGGCGCATCGTCATACACCACGGCATCCTCGGGGTCCGTCACGTGCAACGGATTGCTGCTGACGGTGATGCTCGCCGCCACTGAAACCACCCACCCGTAAGGGGGAACTCCCAGGCCATCGGTGACGACCACGTCATAGACGCCTTCATCCAGAAGAGTCACAGGGCCAAGCGCCAGGAAGGGGCTATTGGGCGCGCCCAGGCTGAGGCCGTCTTTTCGCCAGTCGTAGTTGAGGGCGCCCTTGCCGCCTTCCGCCGCCACCGTCAAGACGTGGTTATCGCCTTCGACGAGCAATGCGCCTTGCGGCTGGGTTGTGATGGTTACCGGCGGATCCACGGTTACCACGGCGACGTTGTCGCCGGCCTCGGAATGGGTAATATCGGTGGCCCAGACTTCGTAGGTTCCCGCATCGGCGAGCGTCACCGGATTGACGACATACATGTTGGGTCCAAAGAGCACCACGAATTCGTCACGGAGCCAGAGAAAGACTTTGTTGCCGCGCCCGCCGACGACGGTGGCCATCAGGGACAGGGTTTCACCCACATACAGGTCGGCCGTCGCCGGCTCAAGGGTAATACTCATCCCGACATTTACGAAATAATTTACGCCGTCAGGGATGCAGGTGGTCCAGATTTCCCCATTCGGCACTGTCCCGATGAGATAATTCGGGGTTGCCTGAATGCGCAAGACCACGTCATGGGCGTCGCCGCCGCCCGTGTTGACCAGGAATATCTGGCGGAAGCCCGCGAACGGCGTCGAAGGTCCCAGGTCAACCACTTCCAGCATGTCCACTCCCGGCGTGACTACCGAGGACTGGTTCCAGAACGAAGATTCACAGAAACCGCCAGTCGCCACGCCACCTTGCAGTTGCGGAATCAGCGGGATGCTCAGGGCTGGATTATATGGCGCCGGCGCGCGCAAGACCTCGTGATTATCGGTGGAACCGGTGACAATGTCATCGCTGAACGTCGGCACTGTGATATGTGCGCCCGAAAGATTGGTGATTGTGGTATAGCGGCCCCGCAATGTTTCCGCGCTGTCGGTGGTGTGATTGTTGCAGGTCACATTACCGCCCGCCGCAAGCACCACAGAACCATGCAGTTTCACCATGCCCGGTGTTCCCAGGCCACCGTCACCACCCGCACCGGAGGCGCCGCTCGGTCCGCCACCTCCGCCAATACCGCCGCGTCCGCCCGTACCGCCATTGCCGCCCTGCCCGCCGTTTACGTAGTTGGCATGACATCCCAAAAGATCAAGCCACCACACGCCCAGACCGCCATTGTTGCCTGTGCCGCCGCTGTTGCCGTTGTTGCCGGGGTCTGAACCGGGATTGCCGGGCTGCGCCCCCCGTTGTGCGCCACCCGAAGCGGGCATGCCGGAGGAGATATCCGCAACGCCGCCAAAAGACAACAGACCACGCGCCGACAACACCGCAACGCCGCCGCCATTGCCGCCGACACCGCCTGTTGCGCCGGTGAGCGCGGCGCCGCCCTGGCCGCCGCTGCCGCCTGAACCACCGACGCCGCCCGCGCCGCCGGTACCGCCGGTACCATCAACCGGTGTATCGCATTGACTAACGTAAGTCGTCCAAGCCAAACCGCCGCCGCCCCCACCGCCGCCGCTTGATCCGCCGCCGCCTCTGCCCCCGCCCTGGCCGCCCGCGCCACCGCCACCACCGCCACCGCCACCGCCGCCATGGCCCGCCGCCAGTAACAAACTATTCGCCGGTGCCGTCATTTGCGCGTTAATACCCGGACTGCCCGCGCCGCCATCCCCACCAGATGCGCCCGCGCTTCCATTGCCTCCGGCATTTCCGGTTGTACCGCCACCCGCTTGCGGCGGTTGGCCTTCAACACCGTTGCGCCACGGGCCACCTGCGCCGCCACCGCCACCGCCTGCACCGGCTGACCCGTTATTGGTTTGCCAGGCGGGAGAACCGGCCGCACCGCCGGAACCAGCCGTGCCTGCGGCGCCCACGGCGCCGAAACCCGGCGTACCGGTATCGCCGGGGTTGCCTTGATTGCCTGCGCCACCAATAACGCCGTTTTCCCCTGAATTACCCGCATTGCGGCCTGCGCCCGTTGCGCCATAGCCCAAGCCGTTGCCCAAATCCGCCAAATGGCCGTGACTGCCCGCGCCACCCGTACCGGCGGTCCCCCCTCCGCCCCCCCCGCCTCCCGCGCCGCCTGCGCCGCTCGCACCACCCGTACCG
>CAZLII010000100.1:0-2234 GCA_964559065.1 uncultured Nitrospirales bacterium
GTCAATATAATCGAAGGCTTTTCTCAGCGCCCAGAATATTTTGGACAGCACTGATCGCGAAAAAGAACGCAGGCCGACGCATTCTGCGACGGCCTGCGTATGATCTTGCTTACGTTATTTGTTTATTTCTTGCGGCGGATTCCCGCAAATCCCACCAATGCGCATGCGCCTGCCAACACGCCCAGCCCCAAACCGCCGGCCAGTGGCAACGAACCTGCGGGGACCACGGTCACCCAGAAGATGGGAGAGGTATACAGTGCCTTGCCGCCTGTATCCACTATCACCCGGTAGGCGCCGGAATCGGACTCGTTGACCTTATCAATGACCAAAGAAGAACCCGTCTCATCTTCCAGAAGTTCTTCATTCTTCAACCATGCAAACGTACCCGTCAGCGCGGTCACGGCGCGCAATTCAAGGCGTGAATTGACTTCGACGAGCCCCGGCCCCACGATCACGACCTGACCTGGAATCTCGCCTTCACCTTCACCTTCACCTTCACCTTCACCCTCGCCTTCACCCTCGCCTTCACCTTCCGCCCCGCAACCTTCCGGGAACACCGCTGGATTCAGCGCGTTGGCGGCGTAAGTCTCTTCGCCCAGCGCAGCATATGCCTCATACTACTCGCGATTCGTGCAGCCGTCCCCGTCAGCGTCCGACTCAGAGCCGAACCACGCGCCAAAGGTGGCAAAATCGTTCGGATCCGGCGGAGGAATGCCAAGACCTTCCAACAAACCCATCAATGCGTCCAGCGCCAGCAAACTATTCTCGTCGCCAATGAGTGCATATCCGGACAGCGCGTAGGAAAGGCTGCTAATCAACCAAGGAGCCAACGCGTTCACCAGCAACAAATAGCCCTCCGCCTCAAGCGCTGCTTCTACAAGCGACTTGACGAGGGCATAGTTGCTGTTGAACCCTGCCAGCACCTCGGCGTGCGTCAATCCTTTCTGATTATACGCCGGGTCATTCAGCACATTGGCAATAACTCTTAATTCATACGCATCCCACATGCCGTTGGGCAGCACATATGGCTCTTCCTCAATCGGCGTGCCATTGATGTCGGCCGTTTCGCAGAGCACAAGTCCCATGAACATCTCAATCTCTGGAGCCAGAAATGCGACCGGAAACAGCGAACAATAGATGGTGTCCAATGCGGCGCAGAAATTGAAATTGCCAGGAGCAGGCGGCATCGGTGTGAAAGGTGTCGTAAGTTGCGGAGGGCATTCGATCGCCATCGCGGTCCCCCCAACCAATACGACTGCCACTGCAATCGCCAACATGCTCAGGTTCTTTTTCTTCATCATGACGCTTGGTTCCTCCCTTTCGAGATTAAAATGCTTCACCAATCCAACCGAGGGCTACAGCCTCACGTGTTGCGCGCCCACACTCTTTCTTCCCGTGACACGGTATCACCGTGCCAATCCGTAACCCGGCTTCCCGGAAATTCCTTCCACCTGCCTCTCCCATCATATATCAAACAATCCCTTTTGTCAACCTTTTTTTTGCTTTTTTTCGTCTGCCCCTGGCCGGTATGGGCCGGTTTCCGGGCTGGCAGTGCGGCACAGGCGGCCACTCTTTTGCTCCCTATTGCTCATGGATATGTTATCGCGATGTATGCCGGCGATCAAACATTTCCATGAAATAATTCAACTCTTTTATTTTCAATGACTTACAAAGTCCGAGATAAACGAGGCATGCCCCCATAATCGCCGTGCCCACCCCTAAACACTGCGCCCAAAGTGACGCTCCAGTGGTCAGCAGCGCGATGCGTGTCCATAACCCGTAGGCTATCGCAGTCGCGATCAGCGCCGCCAACGTCGTGCGGCCCAAGGCCGAGGCCGTCGCCGCGTCCCAAAGCAAACCGTGGCGGTTGCAGAGAAACACGTAAAGCAGCAGGAAGTTGACGGTGAAGGAAATCGTGGTGGCGATGGCCAACCCGCGATAGCCCAACGGACCGACCAGCGCGCAGTTCAACAGGATGTTCAGGACCATGCTCGCCGACGCAATGATCACCGGGGTCCGGGTGTTCTGCTCGGCGTAGAACCCCTGCACGCTGATCTTCACCCATACAAAAGAAAGAATGCCCAAGCCATAATAAAATAGGGAAATAGATGTCATGTTGGTCATTTCCTCGCCGAAATGCCCGCGTTCGAAGAGGAGCCGGACAATCGGGCGGCCCAGCGCGAGCAGGCCGAGCATGGCGGGCGCGGCGAGGAAGAAACTCTGGCGGTAGCCGT
>CAZLII010000100.1:2244-10325 GCA_964559065.1 uncultured Nitrospirales bacterium
CAGGGTTTCGCGAATGGCGAGGTCGTCGCGGCGGGCCGCTGCGCGTGAGATGTCCGGCAGAATCGCCACGGCCACCGCCACGCCGAAAACGGACAACGGAAGTTGCACCAGCCTGTTGGCGTAGAACAACGCCGACACCACGCCGTCAGACAACGAGTAGGCGAAGAACCCGTCCACGAGTTTGTTCACCTCGCCCGCGGCCTGTCCCAGAATCACCGGTCCCAGCAGCCAGGCCGCCCGGCGTATGCCGGGATGGCGGAGTTGGAAATTGGGCAGCAGCACGCCAGTGTGCCGTTTCATGGCGAGCCACATCGCGGCCCATTGCGCCACGCCGCCCAGCCATACGCCCGTCACCAGCGCCCACGCCGGATCGGGAAACCAGTCGCGCAGCCCAAGACAGGTTGCAATGAGCGCGATATTCAGCAGCACCGGCGACCACGACGGCGTGCCGTAATGGCGCGCCACAAAGAGCGGCCCCATCGCAAAGACTGCCAGGCCGATGAAAAACAGGTAGGGGAAGGTCCAGTAGATGAGTCGGACGGTCAGGCGAAGTTGCTCGGCATCCTTCGGTTCGGCGCGGGTCAACGGGCGCAACGCCTCGATAATCGCCGGCACCCAGGGAATCAGCAGCAGCCCAATCACGGTCAATGCGCCGAAAAGGAGGATCATCGCCGACAGACACGCCGAGACCAGTTCGCGGTACTTCGCTTCACTGTCCTTTTCCCGCGCCTCGGCGAAGACCGGCACAAACGCCGCGTTCGCCGCGCCCTCCCCCAGCATGTCGCGCAGCATGTTCGGAAAGCGAAACGCAAAGAGAAACGCATCGCGCGAAGCGTCGGGCACCAGTCCGCCGATCACCATGTCGCGGACCAGCCCCAGCGCCCGGCTCAGCATCGTCCCCCCGGCGAAGACCGCCGCAAAGCGCGACACCCGCCGATTTGTCTCTTTGCCATCACTCATGTCGGTTCATATCACGCCGCGAACGACACAGTCTTTTACCCCAGCCATCATCGTTGACTGCTTTCGCGAAGTTCCCTGCCTGATGCCGCCCGGCGTCCCCACACGAGCACGAGCCACAGCCCCGCGACTGCGGTGGCGATCCAGGGAAAAAATGTCGGTCCGCCGGGCACGGGCCGCGCGCCGGGCGCGGCCACGGGCAAAGCGCCCAGGCAGCGGCGCATTTGCAGCATCGGCGGCTGCACATGGCCGGGCGGCGCTTTGTAATACTGCTCCTGCGGGCCGATAAAGGCGTTGACCGGCGTGAAACGCCCCCAGGGGTCGAAGACGCCGGAGATGCCGGTATTGGCGCTGTGCACCAGCGGCAGGCGCATTTCCACGGCGCGCAGGCGCGCAATTTCCAACTCCTGTGGAATGGCGTTGCTCGCGCCAAACCATGCCAGATTGGTCGCCACGACCAGCATGTCGGCCCCCTGTCGCCGCAGGGTCTCGCTGACCGGACGAAACAGCACCTCAAAGCAAATCATCGGTCCCATCCGCCGGTCGTCCAAGTTGAACACGCGGTGTTCCTCGCCTGCGTCCACATCCATCGGCACAATCTGCCGCAGGAACGGAAAGATGCTGGTGAAGGGCATGTATTCGCCGAACGGCGCGAGGCGGACCTTGTCATAGTATCCTGCCAGGGAACCGTCCGGGCGCACCAACACACTGGAGTTGTAACTTTTGCCGGCGGGCGGATCATTACGTACCGCGCCGGTGAACACCGCCGCCCCCGTTTCCGTCGCCAGAGCGACCACCGGCTCCATCATTTCCGGCGCCTCGAAATGGCGCATGAGCAGGGCTTCCGGCCAGAAGAAGCCATCCACGGATTCATGTTTCGCCAAAATCGCCGACATGCGTGCCGTCTTGCGCACCATTTCGCCCGAATATTCCCAGTCCCATTTCATTTCCTGGGGAAAATTGGGTTGAACCACCCCAGCGGTAAATGGCCTTGAGGCATAATCCGGCGCATCCAACAGCAGCCACCCGCCCGCATGCGCCGCACTGACCACCAGCGCCGCTGCCGCCAAACGCGCCAACCGATATCGCCGCTCCGCCAGCGCGAGCGCAATGTTCCCATTCACCAGCACAAGCAGAAAAGATATCAGGGAGACGCCGCCCACGGCCGCCCATTGCAGCAGGGGCAAATCGGGACCCTGGCTGTAGCCCAAAGCGCTCCAGCCAAAACCCGTGAACAGGGTCGCCTGCCCCCACTCCATTGTCGCCCAGAGCAGCGCCAGCAGCAGCGCCCCCGCCCACTGCGGCGCGCGGCCGCGCGCCCAGGCCCATAGGCCGCCAAGAAGCGCCCAGAACAGGGCCAGCGCAATGCAGAGCAACTGCTGGCCGATGATCGCCCAGCCGCCCGCCCAGAAGATGTTGGTGATGAGCCACTGCAACAGAAAACTGTGGAATGCCCAACCCGCTAGAAAAAAACGCGCCGCGCCGCCGGCGGGCGAAGCATTCGCCCCAAGAAGAAACAGCGGAATCAGCGCCGCCCACGCAAGAGGATACCAGTGAAAGGTGGGGAAACAGCACGCCAGAAGCACGCCAGAAGCGATTGGGAAGGCAATATGTGCGTATTTGCGATACATGCGCGGGAATCATGCGGCAGCAGGAAGGAGGAGATCAAATTGACTCGGAGGGATCAGGCCGCGCCGACCTGTCCGTCCGATCTAAGATTGGGATTTCTACTTTGGGGTCGCGCAGGGTGCGCCCGCCGGGCGGCCTACAATTCGTCCGCCATGACCTCAATTTCTTTGCTGACCTCGTCAGCGAATTTCCACTCACTGCCGCGATCACGCCAGAATTCCATGGCGCTGACAGCCTCTTTGGAAAGACTACGGAGGTCCACAACGGTCGGGGAGACGAAGATGAGGAGGTGGGTGACGGAAGCCTCGCTGTTACGCCGGCGGAAAGGCATGCCGGCGACAGGGATGCGCCCAAGCAGGGGCACGCGGCGTTCGGCGCGGGTCACCACGCGGCTGGAAAGCCCGCCAATGACAAGGGTCTGACCGTTGGGTACCAGCACGAAGCCGGTCTGGGATCGCTTGGAGAAGACCGGCAGGTCCAAGTTCTTGACCTTTTCCGGAACGTTTTCACTCACTTCGAGTTGCTGGAGGTGCAGTTGTACGAAATCATTAGGCATGATGGTGGGCTGCAATTTCATGTTGACGCCCACATCGCGCCATTGCACGCTCAGGACCGGTTCGCCCTTGGGATAGGAGACGGTTTGATACGGCACCTGTTGTCCCGCTTTGATTTCCGCGACGCCGCCGTTGATGACCATCAGTTCCGGCTTGGAGATAAGGTCCAGGTCGGATTTGTTTTCGATGGCGCGGAAGGCGCCTTCCAGGGTGCCTGTGCTGGTTGCGATGATGTTTGCCTCCAGGCCGAAACCGGAAGGTTGCGGTCCCTGCCGCAGCGGCATGGTCGGGTCCACGACGCCCGGCGGCATAATCGGCGTGGGCAGGGTGACCGTGCCAAAATCAGTGGCCGGCGAGAACACATTGGTGCTGATCTGGCGCAGCGACCCGGATTGCTCCACCGGCGGCTCGCCGAAAAACTCGGACGGTGTGAAGCGCGTATAACTGAGGTTGGCGCCCAATTTGCGTAAACCGGACTCGCTGGCCTCACTGATCCACACCTGCACCTGCACCTGGCGAATGTCGGACAAGGGTTCCGGCGCTTGCGCCTGCGGCGCTTCGGGGGCCGGCTCGGGCGCGGGCGCTTCATCCGCGGGCGCCTCGGACGAGGGGGCCTCCGGCGCAGCCTCTTCCGCCGCAACACTTGCCATAGTCCCCGCGATTGCCAGCAACACCAGGATACTGATATATCGAATCAATCCATACCTCATTTCTTGTCGGCCCCAAGGCTGGACGACACGCCCCCGTCCGTGCCGCCGGTAATCCCATGCACGATGCCCTGCGGGATGTCGGCGATGCCGCCGATCACCCCGGTGATGACATCCGTGGGGGATTTGCGTCTCCTGCTTTCCTGTTCCTCCTCGATGAATCCGAAATCGTCGGCAACGGTGAACGCAGGCCGCCACATCTCCGCCTTAATGAGAAAGGCGAGTTCGCGGCGCACTTCCTGCGTATTTTGCTTGCCCATGGTGGCCGCCACGGGCACCTGTGGCAGGGAAAACGGAATGGCGCGTTGCACCAGGTTATTGGCGAAATCCTCTCCCTGCGCCAGCCAGGGCAGCGTGGAGAGGTCCTTGGACTTCTTCTTGAGATACAAGCCGCCCAGAATGAGCACCTCGCCGTGCCGCACCCATACCGTCGTGGTGACGCTGCGCGAGATGAATTCCGGCACTTCAATGGTTTCGCCGCCGATGATTTCGTCCAACGCCACACTGACCGGACTGCCCTTCTCGCTCACCATCGCCGTAAGGCTCAGTTGAATGTACGTGTCATCGGTGGTATGCGGGTCGCCGTCATCATCCACGATCTGGTTCGCCAGCACGCTCAACGATACGCCCGTCGGCCGGAAATTGGTCACGCGCGCCGCCGTCGCGCCCACGACCACCGTATCCTCGTAGGGAATGTCGCGGGTGGTTTCAATGATGGTGGGCGTCTCTTGACCGACTTGCACCATCGCCTTTGGGCGGGACAGGATCGAGGCCCGCCCTTGGGTCTCCAGCGCCTGGAGCGCCAGTTCCATGTCGCCATAAGAGGTGCTGATGCGGTCCAGGATGACCGTGATGGCACTGTCCGTGATGGGAAAGGTGAAATCGGCGCTTTCCAGCGTGCCGTTTCGGCTTGCGACCCGTCCGTAGGGCTGGGGACGCTCCCGGTGCTTGAAATAGGCGCTCAATCCGGTCTCCAGGAGGTGGTTGGTCTGGAATTCCACCACCTTGACGGAGACGTTGACCTGTTGCTGATCCTGCGCTGCGGCCCCGCCGCAGCATAACAGCGTCGCAATGGCTATGTATCGTCGGATTCCGCTCATGGCTCCCTACCGTTGAAACGTGGCCACGCATTCGTAGCGCGTGATGTTTTCTATGTAATCGAAATTTGAGAAACGCACGCTGAAGGCGCGCTTGTCGCCCGGGCGCATCCGGCCAATCTTAAAGGCTTGCGTATCGTAAATCATACTGCCAAAACCGTAAATAGTCACCATCACCTGCACCTCGTTGAGCGTCTCGCTGCCGCGGTTCAACACCTGCCCCGTGACGTGATACTGGTCCGGCGTGCGATAGCGGATGCCCTGACGCGGATAGTATTGCGTCCCGGCGCCGCTGCCGCTGCGGAACGAATGAGTGTTATAAATGACCAGCGGCTCCGCTTCGGCGTAGCGCCGTTCCACTTCCGCCGGGGTCAGGACCGTGTAGGTTCCGTCCGGGTTGCGCTCCATGCGCCGGCGGATGGTGGAATCCGTCTCCAATTGCGGCCAATGGCTCAACAGTTCTCCGTAAATCTCGCCGGCCTTGTCGTATTGGCTGGTTTTCCAATACAAATCCGCCAATTCCAACTGGTGCGCCAGCACGCGCGGCTCCATGCTCGCCTGCGCGGACACTTCCACGATTCGCGCCTGCAACTGCTCCTGCGTCCGGTAGCGCTGGCTCACCTCGTCCGTCAGTTTGGCCACGTATTCCCGGGTGATGTCCCCGTACTTGCCCTCCGGCGCCAGGGCAAGATATTCATTGAAATTGTCCAGCGCATCGCGATACCCGCCGAGATGGTAATAGGTCAAGCCCAAAAAATACCTGGCCTCCACGCCCGCCGCCGATTTCGGATATTTCGATACAATGTGCATGAGCCGAGGAATGGCCAGCGAGTAATCACCCGACCGGATCATGCGCTGCGCGGCGGCCAGCCCGCTCTGGGCGGCGCTGCCGTTCAGCGTTGCGTAATCCGGATTCGGATTCGTGCCGACCGGAGACGTCATCCCTTCCGGCGTCGTCGCGCATCCCGTCATGATGAGCAATACGCCCAATACTCCAAAGAAAAGGAAATTCCCCGTTACGCCGGCCTTGCACCACATGTCGGATAAGGTCATGAGTTGATTTCTTGCCCTACGCCTTTTCGAGTTTCTTGATTACGAGTTCCGTCACATCGTCCGCCTCGATCGGGGGATCGAGACTCGCCATGAAGGCGCTTGCGGCAATGAAATCGTAGTCCGTCTCTTTGCCGACTTCATTGATCAGCCGGATGGCATGGTCGCTTGCCTGGCTCATCAGAATCCAGTACTTCGCCGTGCCCGTTTCGACCTTGTTCTTCCGAATGGACTCATATTCCGGCGTCGCGCGCACCACCCGTTCGTAGTCCACACACGCCGGTTTCTCAAAACTGGCCGCTGATCCCCAATAGACCTTTTTCACGTCCACCTTGTCCGACGGAATCGAATAGGTTTCGGCCACGACCGAACCCAAAGCCATCCACAGGGCGATACCCAATACCATTGTCGTTCGCTTTCTCATAGTAGTCGCCTCTACTCATCCCCCCCCGGTCCGCCCACAGGCGGACCTTCCTGGGATTTTCAAATGCTTCAGCGTCATTTGTTAATTGTACGATTCCTGAAACGCTATGTCAAGATATTCCCCGCGCATCGGAACCGGCAACGCAGTCGCAACTGCTGTGACGCCGTGTGCGGATATCTGAGGACATCCATGCACAAATCCTTGTTTATCAATAACTTAAGTTTCAATTTTCACTCGGCGCTGTGCACCTGTACTACAATCTACATCCTTTTCCCAGAGCAAAAGTTCCAGCAAATTTTCGCACCGTACTTCCGATATAGACGCCCTTGGCCACTGTTTATTCTACCGGGCGCCCCGAATACGTTACATCGCAACGGGCGGTATGGATTGTTGAAGAAACCCCTGTAAGTGGGGGCAGGGGCCGGGGGAGCGGTGGACGAATTGGACAGAGTGGACGGGGTGAACGAGGGGCTACTGCACGTGAAAGGGACAAGTGGGACAGGAGGGACGGTAGGAACGCGAGGGACAGGAGGGGACACGGGGGACAGCGGGGAAATGGGAGGTACAAAAGGAACGGGGTGAAGACCGAGAAGCCGGCGCCAAGGGCAAAGATTCTTGCTTTGCCCAATGCCGCCCCAAATGCGTTCTTTGTCTCCGTTGTCCCATCATTCGCTTTCCGTCCCTCGCGTTGCTCCCGTCCCTCTTGTCCCTTCAGTCCCTCGTGTCCTTCCCATCGCACTGTCCCCCCTGTGGCTTGTGTCCGCTCGCGGCGTCCTCGTCAACTCCATCCAGCATCTCTCCCGGCTTTGCATATTTCTCCCCCGCCTTTCCCGCCGTTCAACGTCCCTTCCAGCGCTGTGGCGTCAACGCATGACCGGAGACTCCCGTTAACTCTTTGATTGTGGGGTGCATCTGGCATAAAATGTCTCGTGTGGGCGGTCAGACGGTCCCATTTCGGTAAAGGGTATTTCACGCTCGCCAAAAAATGGAAGGATGCGGTGCATGAGGCGTTCAGTGTTGGCATGGGGTGTTGCTTGGGCATGTCTCCTGGCGGCGGCAATTTCGGCGGAGACGACATCAGGCATAGAAGCGGCGGACACCACGCTGCGCGGGCTGTGGACATTGCCGCCTGCGAGCCGCCCCTCCGGAACCATATCGCTTTCCGTGGCGCCGATGGAAGTGTACGACGCCGATATCCTGACTTTTGAGTGTCAAATCCAGGCGAAGCGCCGCGTTAAGAATGTCGTGGTGACGCTGCAGGTGTTGGATGAGGACAATACGGTGCGGAGCGTCGGCGAGACCATTGTTCAAGCGCCGGAAGGCGTCACCACCTGCCTGTTTCATTGGGACACATCCGATTTGCCTCTTGGCGAATATACCGCTATCTTCGAAACGCGGCACAGTGTGCCCGAGCCGCCTGCGCGGCTGGAAGTGCCTGTCCGAAAAGTGACCGACGCGCAACTCCTTGCCGATTTGGAAACGCTGACGCAGCGGCTGGACGAATTGCGCGGCGTCATGGATGGTCCCGAAAATTCAGGGGCGTCCGTCACCCCGCTCCACGTACGTCTTCACATCGCTTTGGACATCGCGACCAGAGCGCGCGATGCGGCGGGACGGCGGGCCTGGCGCGATTTGGATGCGAAACTGTATTACATGCGACGCA
>CAZLII010000101.1:0-10236 GCA_964559065.1 uncultured Nitrospirales bacterium
CGAGGGCTGGGTCCGCGAATTCATCCGGCTCGTGCAGGAAATCCGCAAGGAACAGGGGCTACCCTACGATGCGCGCATTGACGTCCGGCTCCACACCGCCGATGAAGAACTGGCGGCGGTCATCGCGCGCTACCAGGATGCCATTAGCCGTGAAGTACTAGCCTCTTCAATGGACATAAAGGCAACAGCGAACATAACACTTGACCCAGTGAATTTATCATCTACAGGCACAGTTTCTGACTCTGGTGAATCGGTTAAGCGATCGGATTCAATAAACAATGATGTGAAGAAAATAGAGATTGATGGTCATACCGTAGGGGTAATTGTCGAACGTGCCGCATAAAATGTATGCCCTTCATTCTTAAGGGAATCGTGATGCGCTTTTTCATAAGTTCAGTGAGATGGCATGTTATGCAGAGAAATCCTCGATTTTCATTGCGAGCGAAGAGAAGCAACATAAAATACCCAACAGATGGTGCTTTATTCACGATTGCTTCACTTATGGTTCGCGCTGAAAGCGCAAGAACATGATAGCCCAGGGCAACGCCCTGGGAAAAAGGACCCCCCAAGAAAGAAGCGCTGAAAGCGCGAAACAAAAGGCGGATATTGGGGATAGATTGGTGATATTGGCATAAGATTTTATTTGAAGGCTTGTTTCGCCCTTTCAGGGTTTGTATTTGAACTATGTAACTAACCCAGGGCGTTGCCCTGGGCTGGCTTATTTCGCCCTTTCAGGGCAAAATGCAGGAATGACAAACAAATAACCGAGTGCCAAATTTGTTTTGGATACCAGTGGATTGCGTTTATGAAATAAAGTGCTTAGGTCGAGTTGAACAGCAGGGAGTCCATCATGAAAGCGGTGATAATGGCGGCGGGGAAATCCACCCGCACATATCCGTTGACGCTGACGCGGCCCAAGGCGCTGCTGCCCGTCTGCAACAAAAGCATCCTGGAACACCAACTGGACGCGCTGCCGGACTGCATTGACGAGGTGGTGCTCGTGGTGGGCTACAGGGGCGACATGATCCGCGAACGCTTCGACGATGCCTTCGGCGGGCGACGCCTGCATTACGTCGAGCAGAAACAACAGCGGGGCACAGGCCATGCGGTCCTCGTGTGCGAAGATGCCATTGACGGCCCCTTCATCGCGATGAACGGGGACGACCTCTTCGCGGCGCAGGACTTGGCGCGACTCGCCCAGGACGATCAGGCCGCCCTTGCCAAGCGTGTCGAAGACCCGCGCCTCTACGGCATCTATGAAACCGACGCCGAGGGCCGCGTCATCCGCCTCGTGGAAAAGCCCAGCGAAGTCTTTTCCAACCTCGTCAACATCGGCGTGTACAAGTTCAACCCGGATGTTTTTGAAGTATTGCGTCGCACGCCGCTCTCAGAACGCGGCGAAATCGAAATCACTTCCGCCGTGCAAACGCTCGCGGAGACCGGCGAATTCCGCGTCATCGAGGCGGCCGGATACTGGCTGCCCATCGGCTACCCGTGGCATCTGCTCGACGCAAACGCCTACCTCCTCGACCATCATTTCCGCCCGGAAATTCTCGGCGAAATTCACCCCGCCGCGCACTGTACCGGCCCCGTGGCCGTCGGCAGGGGCACGGTCATCCGCGCCGGCGCGGTGATTGAAGGCCCCGTCTGCATCGGCGACGACTGCATCATCGGCCCCAACTGCTGGATTCGCCCCCACAGCACCATCGGCCATGGTTGCTGCGTCGGCCAGGCCAGCGAAATCAAGAATTCCATCCTCATGAACGGCGCATGCGCTCCGCACCAGAATTACGTCGGCGACAGCATCCTCGGCGAAAAGGTCAACCTCGGCTGCGGCACCGTCACCGCCAATTTCCGCCATGACGGGCGCACCCACGGCTCCGTCATCCAGGGCGTGCTCATTGACTCCGGCCGCACCAAACTCGGCGCGGTCTTCGGCGACCACGTCCATACCGGCATCAACACATCCATCTACCCCGGCCGCAAACTCTGGCCCCACACCTTCACCCGCCCCGGCGAAATTGTGGACCGCGACATCATCGGCGAGGAATAAAGTACATTCCCATCCAGCCTGTCCATCTCGTCAGATGTTTTCCCCAGTGCGAAAGCCACCGCAGGACATTTACATGATGCAGTGGGGGCGCGGTTGCGCCCAATCGGCAACCCGTTTCCGCAACGGTTCTTCCAATCCGTTCACCATGTAGAACCGGGGAAACAGCAGGTCGTCGTCGGGCTGCAATATCCCCTCCGCAACGGCTGTCTGCGCAAGCCGTGTATGGGGATAAATGCGGATGCCGACCGTTACCTGAATCGCATCCAAGTCCAGTGAATCGGCGAAATCAAGGCTTTCTTCCACGGTTTCCATCGTTTCCCCCGGTCCCCCGAACAAAAGGAAGCCCGTTTGGCGGATGCCGTGTTTGGTGAGAATTTGCGATATCCGGCGGACATCTTCCGGCGTGTAGCGCTTATTCATTTGGGACAGGATCTTCCTGGATCCGCTTTCAAAGCCGAGGCTCAGTTCCGTGCAACCGGCCATTGCCATGGCATCTGCCAATGTATCGTCCACTTTCCAAGGATACAGAATGCAACGCCAGTTCAGGTTCAGTCTTGCGCGCATAATCTCGCGGCAAAGCGCGGCGGCGTAGCCGCCGGGAAGATTGAAGGTATTGTCCACAAAATACAATTGGTTCCAACCCGCCGAGGCATATTGCGACAAGGTTGCCGCTGCGCGGACGGGGTTATGGCCTCGGAGGGTGTGCCCCTCGATGGTGGCCGTGGAACAATACGCGCAGTCCATCGGGCACCCGCGCCGGCTCTGGAATGGCACCCACAAATCCGGAATCTCGGTGCAGTGCGGCATGGGAAGATGGCGATCAGGAAGCGGCAGGGGAAGGTCGGACGGATTCTGAAAACTCCGGGTTGGATGCGATGGCGCGTGGCTCCTGAGGTAAACGCCCGGGATCCCGCTGGCATCGCCTTTTTCGCCGAGACACGCCAACAGGGCGGCAAATGCGTGCTCGCCTTCGCCCTGAATTCCAAAGTCCGCCCCGAGATAATCCAGCGCTGCCTGGGGAAATATGCTGTAGCCTGCACCCCCCAGAACAATCGGCGATGGGGAGGATTCACGGCAGCATTGGAGGATGTGCCGCACCTCCGGCAAGAAGAATTTCGGATGCGCCATGTTCTGGTCGTCAATGTTCCGCACCGAAATACCGATGACATCCGGGGAAAAATCCGCCACCGCGGTCCCGATGACCTTGTGGGGGGCCAGGCCGGAAACGGGAAAAACCAGGGATTGCACATCATGCCCGGCCTTTTCCGCAGACGCGGCAATGCACGCCAAGCCCAGCGGCAATACATGCATGTTGACCTGTTCCGTGATGGCCGAAATCAACAAGACTTTCATGAGGAACTATCCACGCTCTCCGCCTCGTGCACCCACCCAAGCAGGCCATACCTCATTCCATCAGCGCCTGCCAGGTCGGCCGTTCCAGAAAACTCCCCGCGACATGGCTTTCCATTTCTTCGAATTTCTTCCAGGGCATCGCAAAGGTGAACAGGTCCGTGCCAAGTTGCTTGCGCACGCCGAGCCGCGCGGAAATATCTGTCATTCCCACGACCGCACGCGGCGTTTTGGCGGTCGTTTCCTTGTAGGCAAAGATGCCTATGCACTGGCACCCGGCGGCAAAGGGAATCCGCACATGGTCCACGCCCGGGCGCCCATAGTTGGCGAGCACAACGAGCGCGGCGAGTTGGTCCGGATTCGCCATGAAAACAACGACCTGCGGCTTTTCTTTGTCGATGTCCACTTCCGGCAGGGGCTTGAGCACCACGTATTTTGCCGGGACTTCCATGACGGGCAGGTTTTCGATGAAATCGCGCACGAGTTCCGGCGATTGCATATAGCACTCGCCGTGCAGGAAATCCTCCATGAGTTCCGCCGTCATGTACGGCGCGATCTCTTTCGCGACCGCCCGACCCTCCGGCGAGGACTCGTTGCCCGTGGAGAGGAAACGCAGGAAGCATTCCACACCCCCCGGAAACTTCAGGTACTCGTTGCCGAAGCCAAGCCCCACGCCCCCGCCCCAGCAGCCGTAGGTTTCGGCGCTGAACACCGCCGTCTTCCCCTTCGCCGCCGCCGCCAGCCACCACATCACGCAGCCCCATTTCCCCGGTTTGAATGACACGGCCTTCTCCGGCATCTCATCCGTCCAGAGAATGGCCACCGGCGGATAAGCCGCTTTTATGGTTGCCGCAATCTTGCTTTCCATTGGACAATACTCCTTTCCCTCCTGACTATCACCGCCTGAGAAGCGGCGGATGTCTTTGAAGAATGCCCAGATTGCCGCCGAGACGTCAAGTTGCCGGGATGTTGGGCCGATAAGAAAGCGGGGATATCAGCACGTCACTCGGCCAAAGAGTTACGAAGCGGTAGGTCGGGCCGGATCAGCCCTGGAGGTTGAGCATGGATGCGCCGTGCGTGTTTGGCGTTGTGGGCGCGTGCGGCGCGGTTTCGCGCGCAAGTTTCTCGAAGACCTCATTCCAGGTGTCGCGCATGGCGGTCATCATCGTGATGCATTCGTCCACGGGGCGGATATCCTTGCGGATGTTTGCGGACACCAGCAGGTGCTGGAAGTATTCATAGAGACGGTCGAGGTTCTGTGCGATTTCGCCGGTGTTCATGTTGAGCGCGCCGCGGAGTTCCGCAATGATTTCCTGGGCGCGGATGAGGTTCTTGTGGACGGATTCGGTCTTGCCTTTTTCCATTTGCCGCTTGGCTTCTTCGGCGCGCTTGATGGCCCCGTTAAAGAGCATGACAATCAGTTTGCCCTGGGATGCCGTTTCCACGTCCACCCTGGTGTAGGCGTCCAGTTTTGGTGCGATTGCCGACATGTCGTTCCTCCCGATGTTGCCGCTGATTAGAAAAGCAGGAAGCTCTGTGACAGGCTTGCCAGAGAATTGTTCTGCGCCTGAAAACTGGCGGACATCTGCTCGAGTCGTGTGAATTGGCGGCGCAGGCGCGTTTCACGCTGTTGCAGGCGGTCCTCGATGCGCGCGCGCTGATCGTTCAGTTGTCGTATTTGCTGGTCAATGGACCCGTTGGTGCGGATGCGGCTGTTGAGATACCCGGTGATGCTGGTGGCTTCATCAAGATATGCGAAGAAGAGATCGCCGACGCCGGTGCCGCTGACATTGGTGAACAGCGCTTCGACATTTGCGCGCCCGGTGCGCAACGCCTCGCGGAATTTGTCTTCATCCAGGCGCAGTTGCGCAGAGGCAGCGGGGTCGAAGTCCGTGCCGGTGGTGATGCCGATGTTGGCCAGGCTCCGGAAATCGCCCGAAATCCCGCTGATTTGAACGAAGATATTCTGACGCAGATAGGTTTCGATGTTGCGCAGGCCGCCGTCGCCAGCCAAGGCGCCGCCGGTCGCGGTCAATTCGCGCAGGCGGCTGACCGATGTGTTGAATTCCTCAATAAAAGCGCGCACCCCTTCGATGATTTTGTCGTCATCGGAAGAAACGGTCACTGTGCTTGTGCCGACGCTCAGGAAATTCAGGGTGACGCCGCCGATGGCGTCGGCCACTTCATTGGTGTTGCGGGTCTGCACCGGCCCGCCATTGACGGTGAACTGGGAATCCCTGCCGGCGGTCTGGACCGCCGTGTCCAGGTTCATGATCGCCAGGAAATTGCTCGTATCGCCGGCACGGCCAAAACTGATGGTGCGGCTGCCGAGGGTTTTGGATACTACCCGGATGGTATCCGTCGAGGAGTCATAACTGGCGGTGACACCCGCATCGGAACTGTTGATTCGCTGGATCACGTCCATCACGCCGTCCGTCGCGGGGTCCACCGAAATCTCGATGCCGTTGATGGTGAAGACCCCGGCGGTCACTGCGCCGCCGGCGAAATTGACAGCGCTCATCTCCTTCGCCACGTTCACCGCGCCCATGTGGCGCGTGCTTGTTACGGCAGTGGCGCCGTTGCCGTCGGTGTATTGCGTTGCGCCGGTGACGGCAATGGCGCTCAGGAAGTTGCTGGTGTCGTTCGTCGCGCCGAAATTGATGATGCTGGTGTCGCCCGGATCGGTGTTGGCGATGAGCACCTTGTCCGTTCCCGCATCATAGGTGGCGGTGACCCCGGCGGCGCTGGCGTTGATGGCGGCCAGGATGTCATTCAGGCTGTCCGTGTCGGGGTCAACGGTGAATTCGAGGCCATTGATGGTGAAAGTGCCCGCCTGCACCTCGGTGGTCATGCCGCTGCCGCTCAGTGGCGTGTCCGGGGCAATGGCCGCGCCGATGACCCCGCTGCTCCCAGCCACCGTCGCGCTGGCCAACTGGATCACATTCACTTCAAAAGAGCCTAACACGGGATTAGGCGCTGAAATCTGGGAGGTGAGCACCTTTTCGTCGTTGGAGGCTGTCTTGAAAGCATAGAACACATTGCTGAGCCGAAAGTCCTGCACGCGGTTGCGCAGCGCAAGCAGTTGGGTGCGAATATCCCGGATGGCATTGCGCTGGTCTTCCAGCAGTCGGAGGCGATTGTCCAGGCGACGGATGGGCGCGCGCTCAATCGTCATCAATTGGTTGATAAGCGTATTGGAGTCCAGGCCGGATATCAAACCGCCGACACTAAAAGTACCGCCCATAATGCAAGATCCCTTTGCCTGTCACATGCCTTGCGCATCGTGCCGCCTTCCGGCGTGACGCGCCTTATCCCCAAATATCGGCAGTCATTACCCTATTCTTTAGCATGCCTGTCAAGAATCATCTTTCGAATTTCGAAATTCACGGTTTTCTCAGAATAAGCAATACACTGCTTTCCTCGTTGTTGTAAATTTCCATTACTGCGAAAGGCGCAGCGTTTGACGGCCTGATGCGCAATAATCTTGATGTCCGGTTCATCTCCAATGACTCGCCCAGCGGCGCAGAGCACCACCTGACGTTACCTGAACGAGGCGCTCATATCTGCTTCAACCTTTCGCACATCGCCCTTCACGAATTTGGATTCCGCGATCATGGCTTTCAGTTTGGCCTCGTAGGACGCGCCGTCCAGGGGCAATGAAACAGTCTGTCCCGTCCACGCGGAATAAAGCATGGCGTTGGCCAATTCGACGGACCGTGCGCCTTCTGTGGCCGGTGCGATGAGGGGGGTGCCGTCCAGGATGGCCTCCACGAAATTCTGGGCGACGTCCACGTGATTCCGTGACGCGCCGCGCACCGGGATTTCCACCTGCCATGCTTCGGGCCGCGAGAAACCTTCGGCGGCGGCTTTGCTGTGCGTCCGCGCATCCACTTCATTGCGCTGGAAGCGGATTTTGCCGCCCTCAAAGATCAGGTTGCCCCGGTCTCCGGCGATTTCGAGGCGGTCTGTGCCCGGCGCTTCGCCTGTGGTGGCGATGAAGACGCCTGTCGCGCCGTTTTCGTATTCGAGATAGGCGGTGACCTCGTCTTCCGTTTCAATCGCGTGATACTTGCCGAAACCGCAGAAGGCATTCACGCGCGCAGGCATGCCGCCGATCCACTGCAATAGGTCCAGGTTGTGCGGGCATTGGTTCAGCAGGACTCCTCCGCCTTCGCCTTTCCAGGTGGCGCGCCAGCCCCCGGACGCATAATAGGCCTCGGTACGGTACCACGCCGTAATCACCCAGTTGATTCGCTGAATGCGGCCCAGTTCTCCCTGGTCCACCAGTTGCTTGATCTTCTTGAACTCCGGATAGGTCCGCATCTGGAACATCACGGAGAAAACCTGTTTCGGGTTCTTGTGCGCGGCGAGCAGGCGCTCGCAGTCCGCCTTGTGCACCGAGATGGGCTTTTCCACCAGCACGTGCAGCCCTTGTTCCAGGGCGTCCATGCCGATGGTGGTGTGATCATAGTGCGGCGTGGCGATGATGACGGCATCCACTTCCCCGGATCGAATCAGCGCGGCGCTGTCGGAAAAGATCTTCACCTTTTCGCCTTCGAAGCGTTTCAGGCGTTCGGGATCAATGTCGCACACCGCCGTCAATCTCGCCCGCGCCACCTCCCCTTTGCTCAAATACCGGCAATGCTCCGACCCCATGCCGCCCACGCCAATCACGCCAATCCGCACGTTTTCCATGTCAGGCTACTCCTTTACACCAGGATGGAGAAAATGAACCCAGTGTTGCCCATGAAGCCAATGGGACCAATGGGACCAATAGGACCTATAGGACCCATAGGACGAATAACAGAAACAAGCACACAGCCCATAGAATGTCTCTTGCTGATTATATCAACGAATGCCTTGAAGGCAGTTGGTCATATAGGCTTTATTGGTCATATAGGTCCTACAGGTCGCATAGGTCCTATTTCCCCTTCAAATCCCTTTCATTTCAGTCCTTCGCCGGGGTTTCCTCGATGGTCTTCGGCACGACGGCCTCATAATTGGGGTCAGCCATCAGGTCGCCCTTGCCGCTTGCCCACTGGAGGTTGTCAATCACGAGTTGCTGGAACTTGGGGCTTTCCCACACGTCCTCGCGGTGTCCGAGGGCGTTGTACAGGACGCGGCCGTCGCCGTAGGCGCTGCACCAGATAATGGGATAACTCGGCATATTGTACATTTTCTGGCGCTGGCGCTCCTTGCCGGGGTCGAGCAGGGCAAGCACATGCATGGTTTTCATGTTCAGGTTTTCGCTGATGTACCATTCATCCTGCAGCGACCAGCCATCTTCGAGATTGGCGATGGCGGGATGGCCGGGGCTGACTACCCGCAGGGTCCCCTTAAACTGCTGGCCGTGGGTCTTGAACTCGCCGCCTATCATGTCCACATAGGGGGAGATGACGCCGTCCTTGGAGTGAAAACTGTCATTGGCGCTGTGGTATCCCACGAAACCGCCGCCCGCTTTCACCCATTTCAGCAGTTCCGCCTGCCCGTTCGGCCCCATGGGCGGGTGCCCGTCCGTGCCGGTTTCCGTCAGGTCGCCGGAGGTGTAGAAGATAACCACGTCGTAATTCTTCAGGTTCTCGGCGTTGACAAATCCGGCATCCTTGGTGATGGTGATGGTCGCTCCGATGCGCTCGGCGATTTCCGCCATGATCCGCTCGGAATGCGCGGGTTGGTCGCCGTCGCGCTTGACGACGCTGTGTTCAAAGCCCGACGACTTGGTGAGGTAAAGCAGGCGCAGGGGGGCGTCCGCCCACGCGCCCGTGCACAATGCAAAGGTCATGGCCGATAGCAGGACTCTGCTTGTCATGGCGTGATTCTCCTTTCAAACGGTTGGACAGTATTTGCCGGTTGTGCTGGTGCACAGCAACAGGGGTAGATTAGAAGCCTCGGAGGGGAAAATGCAAATGATCGTTGTTTATTCCAAACGTTGCGCCATTCGGCCAGAATGTCATGCGTTTGAATGATGTGTCGTGAAGCCCATAGAATATTTGTATGTCGTCGTGGTGAAACTATCGCAAAGGACCAGAAGATGGAACATCGTGTTCGATTGGCGGTGCTTACCTGGAAAGAGGGCGATGTATTTGTCGCGGATTGTCCTCCTGTCCGTATTGCCAGCCAGGGGGATACGGAAGAGGAAGCGCTGAATAACCTGAAAGAAGCGATTGAACTGTACTTCGAAGATACGCATGGCATAGAGATGCCCGCTTGTACTGAAGCGCATGCGCGTGAAGTTGAGGTAGCCCTTGCCTCCTAAACCGATGCCTGCTCGGGAGATTGTCCGGCGTTTGGAACAACTGGGCTTCAGGCGGATATCCCAACGGGGCAGTCACCTCAAATTGCGGCGGGAACAAGGCGGCATAACGTACACAGCAGTTGTTCCCATGCACAACAAAGATATCGCAATATCCGTTTTGGGTCGCATCCTGCAGCAGGCAGGACTGGCATGGTCCGAGTTCATGAAGTAGCAACACATTGCCCCAATACGCACTACTGCAGAAATGCATAGCGTGCGATAAGCGCCGCCGCGATGATGTACATGATCGGATGGACTTCGCGCCAGCGGCCGCTGACGGTCTTGATCGCCGCGTAGGAGATGCAGCCGGCGGCCACGCCTTCGGTAATGCCGTAGCCGAAGACCATCATGGCGATGGTGAAAAAAGCGGGCAGGCTCTCGGTGACATCGTCCCATTTCACCCGGCGCAGGGGCGCGAGCATGAGAAAGCCCACCACAATCAGCGCGGGTGCCACCGCAGGATACATGCCGACGTGGGCGCCCTCGATGCCCAATGCCGCGTAGTATGCGGGGCCGATGTCGGTTCCCGCGATGGCCA
>CAZLII010000102.1:0-10228 GCA_964559065.1 uncultured Nitrospirales bacterium
GAAGCAGGCCGATGATATCGAGGGCGGGCGATTCACGCGTGTCGCTGACATCGCGCTTGTAGGCGACGCCCAGCACGAGAATCCGGCTGCCCTTCACGCTTTTCTCGACATCGTTGAGCGCCTCGGCGATGCGCTCCACGACGTATTGCGGCATGTGCGCGTTGATGGCGCTTGCCAGTTCGATGAAGCGCGCGTCGAAGTCAATGGTCTTGAGTTTCCAGGACAGGTACAGGGGATCAATTGGGATGCAGTGGCCGCCCAGCCCCGGCCCCGGATAGAACGGCATGAACCCAAAGGGCTTGGTCTTCGCCGCCGCAATCACCTCCCAGACATCCACTTCCAGCCGGTTGCAGATCAGCGCCAGTTCATTTGCCAACCCGATGTTCACGGCGCGGAAGGTGTTTTCCAGCAGTTTCACCATTTCCGCCGTGCGCGCACTCGACACCGGCACCAGGCAATCCACCGCGCGCTCGTAGAGTTCTACCGCCTTCCGCGTGCACGCGGGCGTGACCCCGCCGATCACCTTGGGCGTATTGCGCACGCCGTACTCGCGGTTGGCCGGGTCCACCCGCTCAGGTGAGTAGGCCAGATAGAAATCCTTGCCGACCTCCAGGCCGGATTCCTCCAGGCGCGGCAAGACCAGTTCCTCGGTTGTGCCGGGATAGGTTGTGCTCTCCAGCACAATCAGCATGCCGCGATGCAGCCACGGCCGGATGGCATCCACCGCCGATACAATATATGAGATGTCCGGGTCCTGGCTCTTGCGCAGCGGCGTCGGCACGCAGATGCACGCGGCATCCGTCGTCTCCAATACCGCATAATCGGTGGTCGCCTTGAGCATCCCCGCTTGCACCACTGCCGCCACCGCTTCACCCGGAACATCCAAAACATAGGAACGTCCCGCATTGATCGCGGACGCCTTGGCGGGGTCCACGTCAATCCCGACCACCGTCGCGCCGGACCGGGCGAATTCCACCGCCAGCGGCACGCCCACATAACCCAGGCCAATGATTGCGATGCGAATGATCCTACCCTCCTGTTAAGCGCCGGCGCGCCGCGCCGACACCTGCGCCCAAATCGTATACCGGCGCTGCGGCGTGGGTCAACGAGTAGAGAAAAGGCCTGTAGGATGGGTGCAGCAAAGCGGAACCCACCAACAGCGTTTGTCAGACTCGTCGGACATGTCGGACACTGGCAAATGGTGGGTTCCATCGCGTGCGTTGCGCGCCATTCCACCCACCCCACAACCCGTCCGACGGGTCCGACCTGTCCGACCCGTCCGACCTGTCCGACAAACACCCTCCCCGCCCTTCACGCCCCTTCGCAAAGCGGCAACAGCGCCTCGGCGATGCGGAGGTCCTCCTCGGTCTTGATGATGTGGCCGGCCATGCGGTCCAGCGGATAGAACCCGATCTTCCCCGCATAGGTGGCGGTTTTCCCCGCCGCGCAGGCGGCGAGATAGGCGTCGCGCCGCCAGCCGGTGATGCTCCACGTGATGCGCTGGATGGGGTCGAGGTCCTGCGAGTTGGTCTTTTCCGCGAAGGTGAAATTGACGGGCTGATCGCGGCAGGCGCACTCGATTTGCTCCAGCGTACAACTCAGCAGCGTGTCGTAGCCGCTGTCCATCATGGCGCGCACGAAATCGGCCACCTGCGGCGCGGTGAGCAGCGGCGCGATGGAATGCACCTGGAAGACCCGCTCGCACGGATGCTGGGTCAGGAACTCCTGGATGAACTGCTCGCTGGTGGCGACGTTATTGGCGAGTTCCGCCGGGCGGCGGTGAAAACGCACGCCCTCGGTCTCGGCGATCTCGCCAAAAGCCGGATGCTCGGAATTGACCCATATCTCGTCGAACACGCCCGCCGCCTTGCATTTCCGGATTGCGCGCGTGATCAGCGGCGCGCCGGCCAGTTCGCGGAGGTTTTTCTGTTTCAGGCGCTGGCTGCCCATGCGCGCGGGAATCATGGCGATATTCATCAGACGGTTCCTCCCCCCGGCGCTACGCGCGAAATCGGTCCGCGCGCAGTTTGAAGACCACTTTCTTCACCTGTACGGATTCAGGGCCGGGGTGCAGTTGCGGCATGTGCGCATCCTGCGGAAACAGCGCCGTAAAGCAGCCGGGCCGGTTCACCACAAAGGCGCGCGGCGGTCCGGACGCATTGAAAAACACCACGTCGTTCTCGGGGTCGTAGGGCGTCTTGATGTCCAGTTCCGCGCGCGGGAACCAGCCGATCACCTCCGCATTGTCCAGCGACGCCTGGATGTCAATGTAGCGGTCATGCGCTTCCAGCACCGCCTCCTCCGGCGTGCGTGTCGTGTACGACATGACCCGCACCATCAAGTCATCGCCTTCGATTGGCGTCATTGGACATTCCGGGCTGTCCGCGTCCAGCAACGCCAGATACTCAAAGGCCCGCTGCCACAACGGGTCATCGCAATAATGTTGCCAGTTCTCAATGCGATCCACGATCATGGGTGTGTCAACGCCTCCAATGGGTTTTTATCACGGGTCCATTGATAGTGCCCGCATAGTATAGCCGAGATCAATTTCCGGGCTGCTGGGAAAAGGACCCCAAGGACATAAAGGACATAAAGGACACAAGGGACGAAAAAGACAAAGGGGACACAAAGCACGTATAAAGACAGCGGGGGCAGCAGAGACAGCGATGACAAGAGAAAGAGGGGAAAGCCGCGCTTGCGAGGGTGAGTCTTCTTGGTGTCTGGTCTTACGGTGGTGTCCGCTGCGCCAGACCCACCCGACACGCTGCCCCCAGGCGCAATAGCGCTTGTATTGGCGGGGGGCCATTCGCTACACTCGTTTTTCGTGCCGGAAGCGGCGAAAGTGAGTAAATGCGGTGTGCGGAATTGCTATGGGGCGCGCCGGACCGCGCCACTCCGCGCCCCGGCGAAACCATGGAGAAGCCTGCGGGTTCATGGTCCCTCCACGACAGGAAGATTTGTTCGGCGGGAACGGCGCGGACCGGGATGATCGGGAAGGGCTGTTCGACGCGCAACTGTCGCTGCCGCTCCCGGAAGTGGCCGCGCCGGAGCCGTTTCTGTCGGTCATCAAGCGCGACGGCCGCCGCGAGGCGTTCGACAAGCGCAAAATTGCCGATGCGATCTTCAAGGCGGCGCAGTCCATCGGGGGACAGGACCACGACCTGGCGATGAGCCTCGCTTCCGCGGTGACCATTTACCTGACCAAGCGCCTGGGCGGCCAGCCGCCCACGGTGGACCACGTGCATGACGCGGTGGAGCGGGTGCTGATGCAGATGTCGCACGTGAAGACGGCGCTCGCGTATGCGCGGTATCGCGACCGGCGCGCGCGCATCCGCCGCCTGCGCCAAGGCGACATGCGGGCGCTGTTGACCGAACTGGAGGAGGCGCGGCAGGAACGCGAGGCGCTGGGCGGGCGGCCGGATGCGGCGCTGTTGGTGCGCACCAGCGAGGACACGCTGACCACGTGGGACCGGGAGCGCATCGTCGCGGCGCTGATGCGCGAGACGGACCTGGAAAAGTCCGCCGCGATGATGGTGGCGCTGGCGGTGGAGCAGCAGATTCAGCAGGCGGGCATCCAGGCGCTTACCACGTCGCTGGTGCGCGAACTGGTGGACGCGAAACTGGCCGAGCACGGCCTGCTCGAACACCGCGCGCGGCACCAGCGGCTCGGCGTGCCGCTCTACGACACGGAACGCATCATTCGGGGCGCGGACCCCGACACGGCGGGCCGCGATCCGGCGGGCACCGACACGGCGCTGGCGCGGGCGGTCAAAAAGGAATACGCGCTGGCGCGGGTCTTCTCGGCGCCGGTGGCCGAGGCGCATCTGCGCGGCGATCTGCACCTGCACGGACTCGGCCTGGTGGATCGCCTGCATGCCGTGGAACAGTCGCTGGCGTGTCCCGCGCGTTTCGGCATCGGCGCGCCGGGCGGGCGCAATTTCGCCGCGCCGCCGAAGCGACCGGAAACGCTGCTCGCGCAGATGGTGAAAAACAGCGACTTGGAGCAGGGTTGTTTCTCGGAGATGGCGGGATGGTCGGCGGTAAATGTCTTTTTCGCGCCATTCCTCTACGGTCTGGACGAGTCCTCCGTGATGCAGTTCGCGCAGATGTTGGTCTATGAATACGCGTGCCGGGCGATTCTATGCGGCGAGGCCGCGCCCCGGGTGGAGATGGAACTGCATTGGCGCGCCCCGGCGTGGCTGGCCGATGCGGAGGCGATCGGGCCGGGCGGCCTGCCCACCGGCAAGCGTTACCGGGATTACGAACACACCGCGCAGCAGTTCGCCTGGGCGATCCTGGAGGTATTCCGCAAGGGCTGCGCGGACGGGTCGGCGCTGCCCGCGCCCCTGCCCGTGGTGGCCATCGGTGAAGATTTTTTCCGCGCACCCGGGCATGAATCTTTTCTGGCGCATGCGGCGGGCGCGGCGACGGTGCGCAAGGGCGTGCATTTTGTCTTGGAACGCGGCCCAACCCCGGCGGCGGTGGATGACGCGCCGTGGTGCCCCCGGCGCGTGGCGCTGCAGCAGGTCACGCTGAATCTGCCGCGCGCGGCCTATGTGTCGGGCAAGGAATCGGCGCTTTTCGCCGAACTGGACCGCCTGCTGCAACTGGCGGCGATGGCCCACCAGGAGAAGCGCGATTTCATTGAAAGCCTGATGGCGCCGCCGGGCCGCGCGCCGCTCGCGGCGCTTGCCATGTTGCGCGAGGACACGCCGTATTGCGACCTGGACGCCGCGCTGTGCCTGGTGGCCGTGGATGGATTGACAGAGTGCGTGCAGACGCTCCTGAATTGCCCCGGCGCATTCGGCCCGGAGGCCGTGGCGCTGGGCGAACGGATTCTGGCGCATCTGCGCGAACAGTGCCGGGAACAGGGCGAACGGCTGGGGCTGCGGCTGGCGCTCGCGCAGAACAACGACCCCGCCGCCGCGCGGCGCTTCGCCACGCTCGACGCCCGCGAGTTTCCCCGCACGGCCGCCGGCGTGATCAAGACGGACCCCGCGTCCCAAGCGATGCACTACAGCATGGGGGTGCGCATTCCACCCGCGCCGTACCTGGCCCCGATTGACCGGGTGCGCATCGAGGGGGCCTTCCACGCATATCTGGAATGGGGCGCGCTGACCGAGGCGGCGCTGCCGTTGGACCACATGTCGCCGGAGGCGATCGCGGATTTCCTCAAGAAGGCGTGGCGGCAGACATCGAACCGGCGTATGGTCTTTCTTTGAACATCACTCCCACTCGATGGTGCCGGGCGGCTTCGAGGTGATGTCGTAGAGCACGCGGTTGATGTGCTTCACTTCATTGCAGATGCGGTTCGCCGTGCGCTGGAGCACTTCGGGCGGGAAACGGAACCAGTCGGCGGTCATGGCGTCTTCGGAGGTGACGGCGCGCAGGCTGCACACTTCTTCGTAGGTGCGTTCATCGCCTTGGACGCCCACGCTGCGCACCGGCAGCAGGCAGACCAGCGCCTGCCAGATATTGTCGTAAAGCCCCGCGTTCCGGATTTCCTCGATGAAAATGGCGTCAGCCTCGCGCAGGGTGTCGAGACGTTCGCGCGTCACCTCGCCCACGCAGCGGACGCCCAGTCCGGGACCGGGGAAAGGATGCCGCCCGACGATTTCCTCCGGCAGGCCCAGTTCCCGGCCCAAGGCGCGCACTTCGTCCTTGAACAGTTCCCGCAACGGCTCCAGCAGTTCCAGGTGCATCTTCTCCGGCAGGCCGCCGACGTTGTGGTGGCTCTTGATGGTGACCGACGGCCCGCCCGTGGCCGAAACCGATTCGATCACGTCGGGATAGAGCGTGCCTTGGGCAAGAAAGTCCATGTGGCCCAGCCGCCGCGCCTCTTCTTCAAACACTTCGATAAATACGTTGCCGATGATCTTGCGCTTGCGTTCAGGGTCGCTTACCCTGTGCAACGCTGTCAGAAAACGGTCCTCCGCATCCGCGTAATCCAGGTTGATGTGGAAATTGCCGCGGAACACGCGCAGCACCATCTCCGGTTCGCCCTTGCGCAGCAGGCCGTTGTTGACGAAGACGCAGGTGAGTTTGTCACCGATGGCGCGGTGGATGAGCACGGCGGTGACGCTGGAGTCCACCCCGCCGCTGAGGGCGCAGAGGACGCGCTTGTCGCCAACCTTCTCCCGAATCTCACGCACGGCGGCATCCGCAAAGGAACCCATGTCCCACGATGGCGGGCAACCGCAGATGGTATGGACGAAGTTGGACAGGATTTGGCGGCCTTGGGGGGTATGGACGACTTCCGGGTGGAACTGGACGCCATAGAAGCGGCGCTCGGGGTCGGCGATGGCGGCATAGGGGGAATTTTCGGTGCGGCCGATGACCTGGAATCCGGGCGGCAACTGCGTCACGCGGTCGCCGTGGCTCATCCAGACCTGGGTGCGCGCGTCCACGCCCTGCAGCAGTCCGGTCCCGTCATTGTGTTCGAGATGGGCGATGCCGTACTCGCGCTCCGTGGCCCGCTCGACCTTGCCGCCGAGCATGTCGGCGAACAACTGCACCCCGTAGCAGATGCCGAGGATGGGCAGGCCGAGGGAGAACACGGCAGGGTCGGGCTTGGGGGCGCCGGGCTGGTGCACGCTGGCGGGGCCGCCGCTGAAGATGATCCCGGCGGGCCGCAGCGACCGAAGTTCCGCGGTGGGCGTGTCGAACGGGACGATGAGGCTGTACACCCGGGCTTCGCGCACGCGCCGAGCAATGAGTTTGCTGTATTGCGCGCCGAAGTCCAGAACGACGATGGGTTGGCCGGTCTTTTCCATGAAACGCTTCCGCTACCTTGGCGCCTGATAGTTCGGGGCGTCTTCCGTAATGGTGACGTCATGGGGATGGCTTTCGCGCACGCCCGCGGCCGTGATCTGTACGAAATGCGTGTTGTGCTGGAGGGCGGGGATGTCGCGGCAGCCGCAATAGCCCATGGCGGCGCGCAGGCCGCCCATGAGTTGATGCACATAATCGGCGAGCAGGCCGCGATAAGGCACGCGGCCCTCGATGCCTTCCGGCACGAGTTTCGCCGTTTCCTCTTCAAATTGCAGGTAGCGCGTTTTGCTGCCGCGCTGCATGGCCTTGACGGAGCCCATGCCGCGCACAACCTTGTAAGGGCGGCCCTCGAAGAGCACCGTGTCGCCCGGGCTTTCCTCGGTGCCCGCGAAAAGGCTGCCGATCATGACGGAATCCGCGCCAGCGGCAATCGCCTTGGCGATGTCGCCGGAATACTTGATGCCGCCGTCGGCAACGAGCGGCGCGTCCGCCTGGCGGCATACCGCCGCCACCTCCAGAATCGCCGTGAACTGGGGCACGCCCACCCCGGTCACCACGCGCGTCGTGCATATGGCGCCAGGTCCCACCCCCACCTTCACCGCATCAGCCCCCGCTTCGATCAAATCCTGCGCGCCTTCCGCCGTCACCACGTTCCCGGCAATCACTTCCATGTCCGGAAAAGCGTCCTTCACGGCGCGCACGGTGTTCGCCACCATGACGGAATGGCCATGGGCGGAATCCACCACCAATACATCCACGCCGGCGCGGATGAGCGCCTCGGCGCGTTCGAGTTCGCCCCGCCCCACGCCGAGCGCCGCCCCCACGCGCAGGCGGCCCATCTCATCGGCGCACCTGTTGGGAAAATCCCGCGCCTTCATGATGTCCTTGATGGTGAGCAGGCCCTTCAGTTTGCCTTCGGCATCCACGATGGGCAATTTCTCGATGCGGTGCTTGTGCAGCAGGCGTTTCGCCTCTTCCTTGCTCGTGCCCGGCGGCACCGTCACCAGCCGCTCCTTCGGCGTCATCACCGTGGCGATGGGGACCGACAGGTCTTCCTCGAAGCGCAGGTCCCGGTTGGTCAGGATGCCCACCAGCGTCCCGCTCTCGTCGGTGATGGGGACGCCCGAGACGTGATAGCGGGCCATCAACTTCTCCGCATCGGCGATCTTGTGCTCCGGCGTGAGCGTGAAGGGGTGCGTGATAATGCCCGCCTGCGACCGCTTGACGCGGTCCACCTCCGCCGCCTGCTCCTCGATGGTGAAGTTCTTGTGGATGATGCCGATGCCGCCCTCTTGCGCCAGTGCAATCGCCAGCCGCGCCTCCGTCACTGTGTCCATCGCCGCGCTCAGCACCGGGATGTTCAAGCGCAGTGTGCGCGTCAGCCGCGCGCCCAGTTCAACCTCGCGCGGCAGCACCTCGGACCGCGCCGGACGCAACAGCACATCGTCGAAAGACAATCCCTTGGAAATGCGGTCGCCGTAACTCATTGCACCTTCTAACGTCATGTTCTACACAGCGTCATATATTTTCGCGCAGATTGCGAGAGAATTTTCCAGCAGACAATATCATTGCAAAAGAGATCATGCACTGTATCTGATGATGCTGTGTATATTTGCGCCACCCCCGAAGATACGCCGACCTCCGGGTAAAATATTATAGAAAGGCGGTTAGGGGGAATCAAATCAACGGATGTTGCTTTATTCCTGGTACGGCGCGGAGTACAATATGCATTGAACTTTGTCTGTAAAAGGGTGTCTAAGGGGTTAGAGGCAACGGAGTGCGCCATCCGTGGTGTTGCTCAAGGAAGCGCGCGGTCGCAGTGATGCCGATCTGGTGGAAAAGTGCCAGGTCGGCGATGATGCGGCCTTCGATGAACTGGTTCGCCGCTACAAGGACCGGATTTACGGCGTCGTATGCCGGTTTTTGGGAAACCGCGAAGACGCGCTCGACGTTGCGCAGGAGGCATTTGTGCGGGCCTATCGCGGCATTCAGGGATACGGCGGCCAGGCAAGCGTGTACACATGGCTCTTCACCATCGCGGCGAATCTGGCGCGGAACCGCCTGCGCGACCAGCGCCGGAAAGGACGGGACAAGGCCGCCTCGCTGGAGGCGATGGCGGACGGCGGGTCCGACATCGCCATGACGCGCGAAACGCCGCGCAGTCTCGCCCAGCGCCGGGAACTGGAAGAAAGCCTGGATGCGTGCCTGGCTGCGCTTCCCGAAGCGCAGCGGCTGGTCTTTGTGCTGCGCGTCTTCGACGGCTTGTGCTACGAGGAGATAGCGGCGTGCGCGGGTTGCGGCGAGGGCACGGTCAAATCGCGGCTCAACCAGGCGCGGCGACGTTTGGGCGACTGTCTGAAAGCGCGCGGAGTGATGTGACGTCATGCGTTCCTGCGAAGCCATGCGCGAAGATTTTTCGGCGCTGCTGGATGGCGAACTCGAGCCGTTCCAGCGGACCGAAATAGAGGAGCACCTGTCCGAATGCTCGGAATGTCTGCGGGTGCTGGGTGGCATGAAAAAGGTGGATGACCTCTATCGCGCCCTGGAACCGGCGGCCGCGCCGGCGGATTTCGAGGAACGTCTGAAGCAACGGCTGCAACCCAGGGTCCGGCTTTTCACCGCGCGCAAAACGGCAGTGCGTCGCATCTGGCCGCTTGCCGCTGCCGCCGGGCTGCTCGCCGTCCTGAGCGTCTTTTTAATGCGCATGCAGACGCCCTCCCCGGACCGTCTACAATTGACCCGCACACAGGGGCCGCCGACCGCGCCGGCGGACCTGATGACCGAGGCGGACATGGCGCGCCCGATGCCGCCGCCTGCGCCTCTGGCGGTTGCGGAACCCGCCACAATCGCCGACACATATGCAGAAGCATTGCCTGAACAGCCCGCCGCCGCAGCGCCGGCGTCACAGCCGCGCGCGGACATGCCGCAGCCGGAGGCCGCCGGGGATGGCGTTGCCATGAAAGATGCGGTCCGGACCCGTGCGCCGGGCGCTTTACGCAGCATGCAGGAGCCGCCGACACGGCAAGTGGGCGAGCGGGCATTTGCTCTTGTCGAGGGGGTGTGGCGCGAGCAAGGATACGCGGACGAACCAGTAACGCCGCTGTTGCGTGATTCAGAGGAGTTCCGCGCATTGTGCGAGCGGCATGACGACCTGCCGGCCATCGCCGCTCTGGGGCCGGCGGTAATCCTCCGGCTGGAGGAAACCTGGCGCCAAATCAAACCCGCCGCCGATGAGGCCGGTCACTGACATGCCGACGCCACCCGCCGCAGGTGGTCCCACGAATAGATGCCGGAACTGTGACCGTCGCTCCACGCGATGGATACCGCATAGTGACCGAGCGGCTCGACCTGCTCTGCGCGAATGTCATCGGGTACGCCGGCGGGATCAAGGAGCGGCTCGCCGGTGAATTCCTGCACACAGAGCGCGCACTGACACGCCAACCGCAACGCCTTGTTG
>CAZLII010000103.1:0-10177 GCA_964559065.1 uncultured Nitrospirales bacterium
AAGGGTTTTGGGCATAGCCTTTGATTTACTTAACAACTTATTTTGGACAACACTGGTCTCCAATCCCCGCCTGGTCATTCCAGCGCCGGATTCCAGACGGTATAGGCGATACAGCGTTCGCGTTGTCCCGCCACGTGATAGTAATACGTGGTGACGCACAGGCCGTCCGGCCGTTGTATCGTGCGCGGATAACCGATGTCCCAACTGGCGCCGTCCGCCCGCAGGATGGTTTCGCCGCTCCAGGTCTGGCCGTTGTCCTGTGATATGCGCGCGCGGATGCCATAGGGGACGCTCCGCCAGCCGTAGGTCATGGCGATGTCGCCGTTCTTCAGGCGGGTGAGCGTGGCGGGGTTGCCGGCGTTGTCAATTCGGGGCTGATCGAGCAGATGCCAACTTGCGCCGTCGTCGGGTGAGAGGTAGGCTTCGAGCCACCATCGGCGCTTGCCGTCAAAAACGCCGCCGCGCCGGATGATGCTCAGATATGCGTCGCCGGGCACGGCGACCGTTGCGGGCATGATGGCGTAGCCGTAACTGGCGGGCGGCTGCGGGCCGATCCAGCCCACGAGTTCCCATCTCAGGCCGCCGTCCTCCGTGCGGATGCAGAGCGGTTGGCCCTCCCTGCCGCCCTCTTTTTCAGCGGCGACGAATGCGGTGAGTCGGCGCTTGCCTTCGACGATGTAGTCGGTGCGCGCAAGCAGCCCCGGCCGCTCAAAAGTGGGAAGGGGATGCGGCCCGCTCCAGGTTTTCGCGCGGTCGTTCGAGTAATAAACGCAATCGCCGCGAAATCTGACCGCCAGATTCGGATGGTCAAAATCAATCGGTTGGGTCAATTCAGTGGCGGGGCGCTCTTTCCCACTCTCATCAAGGTATGCCGGAATTTCCACCGTCCAGGAATGCCCCCCGTCCAGACTGCGGGCCTGCCGGGGGACCGAGGGTCTGCGGCTGTCAATGTCGTGACCGCCCGTGGGATTCTTCTTGTAATAGCCAAGGGTGAAGCCACAGACAATCTCGTTTTCCCAGGACCACATTCCCTGATTCGCAGGCCAGCCGGCAAAACGGTCCTCCTCGAAAAACACAACGCCGTGTTCCACCGGCGTAATAGCGAACGCTGGCATCCCCAGAAAAACAATAATGATCGCAACAAACCTGAACATGATGAATTCCTCCGCAATTTGTTCGACCTGCCGGACAGTGCGCAACAGGCGCACTATAAAGGGTTTGATGTCTCCGATGCGAGTATTCAGCGCAGGCATCACGCTCCCGATGCCCCGAATCGCACGGCCAATCCATTCGCACCCCGGAGGGGTACGGGATAATGACACGCTAAAGCGTGAACAACATACGCGTTTTTATGCGCGGCGTAATCGTGCTATGCTTGCGGCGTAAACCACGGAGGACGATGCATGGGCGAATGGCTGCGCGACGGGGAGTATGTGCTGGGGCTGGATATCGGCGGCACAAAAATCATGGCGACGGTGCTGGACGCCGACCTGCGGGTGGCGGGGCGTTGCCGCAAAAAGAGCAAGTCGCGCAAGAACGGGGACAGTGCGGAGGGCCGCATCTTTGAGATTGTCGAGGAGGCGCTGTCAGACGCGAAAGACGTCAAAATCCGGGGCATCGGCGTGGGGTCGCCGGGGCCGCTCGATCCGAAAACCGGCGTGATCATTGACACGCCCAACCTCGGCTGGAAGGATTTTCCCCTGGCGGACATCCTGGCCAAACGCTACGGCGTGCCCGTGGTGGTGGACAACGATGTAAACGTCGGCACCTACGGCGAGTGGCGGCTGGGCGATGTGAGCGACTGCGAGGACGTGGTGGGGATTTTCCCCGGCACGGGCATCGGCGGCGGCATCATCATCAATGGCCGCCTGCTCCACGGCTATTCCGGCGCTGCGGGAGAAGTCGGCCACATCACCCTGCAGCCGGATGGCCCATACTGCGGCTGCGGCAAGCGCGGCTGCCTGGAGGCGCTGGCCTCGCGCATCGCCATTGCCAAGGAAATCGCGGCGCTCGCCGCGCGCGGCGACGCGCCCTACATCGCGGAAAATTGCGGCACCGACCTCGCCAACATCCGCAGCGGCGCCATTGCCAAGGCCATCGAAGCGGGCGAGAAGATGGTCGAGGGCGTGCTGCGCAAGGCGGCCCACTATACCGGCATCGCGGCGGCCAACCTTATCAACATCCTCAGTCCGGAGGCGGTGGTGCTCGGCGGCGGCCTGGTCGAGGCGATGACAGCCATCTACCTGGAAGAAGTCCGCCGCGCCGTCGAAGAACATGCCATGCCCTTCCTGCGCCGAGGCGTGCGTATCGTCCCCGCCAAACTCGGCGACGACGCCGTCGTACTCGGTGCGGGCGTCATGATCGCCGAGCGCCTCCGCGAATGACGAAATCCCGCAACATGTCCGCCATCTGAAATAACATCAATAACTTCATGCCGCGCGCGCCGCACTGCTCGCAATGACGGCTTCCATCCTTGGGTATCTGCTTCGCAAGGCTAAAATGTTACGGGTCTCTGCAAAGTCGCAGAGAGCGCTGTGCGCTGCGGAGAATGGGGCCAGCCTTATAGTTCAGGACCTGCTGTTGCGACATGCAGGCTTTCCGCCTGCAAGGCGGGATATGCCTCCCACCCGCCGCCAAGCGCCTTGATGAGGAGAACGGTCGAGACCATGCGCTGATTGAGAATCTGCGTCTCGGCCAGTTCATTGTTCAGCAAGGTCTGTTCCGCGTTGACTACATGCAGATAGTCGGTCACGCCGCTCTCGTACTGAATGCGGGCAAGCCGCAGGTACTCACGGGCCGCAGCAACCGCTTTGGCCTGCGATTCGGCGGCATCGGCGCGCAGGCGCAAGTCCGTCAATGACTCTTCCACGTCAGCGAATGCGCTCAGCACCTTATTGCGGTAGGTTGCCTCGAGTTCATCATATCGCGCCTTCGCTTTTCGCAAGTTGGCCCGCAACTGTCCGCCCTTGAACAGGGGCAGGGAAACACTCGGCCCGATGGACCACGCCACGTTTTCCCAATCGAGAATATTCTCAATGTCTGTGCCTTGCAAACCCGCCGACCCCATCAGTTTCACTGCGGGGAAGAAATCGGCCTTTGCCACGCCGATTTCCGCGCATGCCGCGACCAGGCCTTGCTCGGCCTCGGCCACATCGGGGCGACGCCGCAACAGGTCGGCGGGCATCCCGGTCGGAATCTCCGGTGGAGTTGTATCGAGCGGCCGGACTTCGAGCGAGAAGTCCGCCGGGGCGCGCCCCAGCGAGATGGCAATCGCATGTTCAAGGTTCGCGCGTTGCCTGCGGACGTCGGCAGCCTGGGTCCGCGTTGATTCCAGTTGCACCCTGGCTTGAAGCAGGTTGGTCTCGTTAATCAGACCCGCTTTGTATTGGCTTTCCGTCAAATCAACCTGTTCCTGGTAAAGGACCAGGTTCCGGGCGAGTATCTTGTATTGGGCATCAAACGAACGCAGATTGAAGTAATTCCGGGCGAGATCCGCCAGTAGCGTCTGGCGAACCACTTCAAGGTCATAGGCCGACGCCTGCACTTGCGCCTTGGCCGACTCATGCGAACGCCGGACGCGTCCCCAGATATCAATCTCATACGAGAGATCAAAGGGAATCTGATAGCGGTTGCCGGTCGTTGCCTCCATGGACACACCGGTGGCGGCGTTCACGCTCTGTGAAGCGCTTCCCATGCCCGCACTGCCTGCCGCGCCGTCCTGGAGCATCGAGTTGATCTGGCCAACCACGTCCGATACCCCGCTAACCGCCGAGGAAAACTGCGCCAGGGTGTCGGATGCGCCATCTGCCGGTCTGTCTGCGCCGGGCGTGCGGGAACGGGCCGCCGAGGGATTCATCGTCACCACGGGAAAGAATGAACTCCTGACCGACTGTGCTGACGCTCGCGACTGCGCCACCCGCGCCACGGCCGCCTTGAGATTCTGATTAGCCGCCAGGGCCTCTTCCATAAGCGCGTCGAGTTCCGGGTCATTGAACAGCCGCCACCAATTTTGTTCAAGCGCAGGCTGGGCCGATTCCCCAGCCATCGCGCTCTTATAACCGGCGGGCGTCTTGAGGTCAGGGCGCTGATAGTCCGGACCGATGGCACACGACGTCAGCAGGAGGAGCAGCATAGCGCCGCACGCCGTCCGCACCCATGTCTTCACACCATTGCACAGCATGACACCTCCGCTAATCTTTCGATGGACCTTATTCATGGCGCAATGCCTCGATGGGGTCCAGCCTGGCCGCTTTCCGCGCTGGAAAGTAGCCGAAAATGACGCCGATCGCTCCGGAAAAGAGAAAAGCGACAATGACGATTGGCGCGTTGAAAACGAAGGGGACTCGCAGGACGCTTGTCAGCCCCAGCGCCCCCCCCAGCGCCAGGATAATCCCGATAAGGCCGCCGAAGGATGACAAGACGACCGACTCAACCAGGAACTGCAGCAACACCTCGCGTTCCAACGCCCCGATGGCGAGGCGCGTGCCGATTTCGCGCGTGCGTTCCGTGACCGATACGAGCATGATGTTCATGATTCCGATGCCGCCCACCAGCAGGCTCACCGCCGCCACCGCGCCCAGCAAGCCCGTGAGCACGCGTGTCGTGCCGGAAAGCATCGTCGAGATTTCCTTCATGTCCATCACGCTGAAATTGTCGTCGTCATTCGGGGACAGCCGCCGCCGAGCGCGCATCAGGCGGCCAATGTCCACCTTGACCTTGTCTGTGGAGATGCCGTCCTTCACGGAAACCTGAATGAGATTGATGTCATCGTTGCCGGCGATTCGCCGCTGAAACGTGCGCAGGGGCATGATGACGATGTCGTCCTGATCCTGGCCCATGGTGGATTGGCCCTTGGCTTCCAGGATGCCAATGACTTCGCAGGAGACCTTGCCGAGGCGAATCCTGTTGCCAATCGGGTTCTGAGTGCCAAACAGTTTTTCCCGTATCGTCTCCCCGACCACGCAGACGGCCACCCCGGACCGCGCTTCAGACTGCGTAAATATCCGGCCTTCCCGTATGCGCCGGTTGAGGACGTCAAAATACGCTTCGGTGGTGCCGGTGACCGTGCTGGACCAGTTTGCGTTTCCATATATGACTGTGACGGCGCCGGACGCGACCGGCGCAACTGCACGAAGCGCCGCAATGTCCCGTTCGATGGCCTCCGCGTCGGCCATTTTGAACGGCGCGCTTTTCGATTCCTGGCCCGGCCCCATGCGCTTCCCCGGCGCGATCATCATCAGGTTGCTGCCCAGGCTGGAGATTTGCTCCGTGACCTGGCGGGTGGCGCCGCCGCCGAGCGTCACCAGGATGATCACGGCCGCCACGCCGATAATGATGCCCAGCATGGTCAGAAAAGAGCGCATGAGGTTGCGGCGAAGTTCGCGCAGCGCCAACAACAAAGCATTCGTCAACATCAGACGTGTTCCTTCTGCGTATGATCCGTTTCGATCAATCCGTCCCTGAAATGCACCGCCCGTTTCGCGTAGGCGGCCATATCAGCCTCATGCGTTACCATGACAATGGTGATCCCCTGGTCGCGGTTAAATGAAGTCAACAAATCCATGATCTCGACGCTTCGCGCGGAATCCAGATTGCCGGTCGGTTCGTCCGCGAGCAGCACGAGGGGTTCAGTGACCATGGCGCGGGCAATGGCCACGCGCTGCTGTTGGCCGCCGGACAATTCGCCCGGGCTGTGGCGTTCCCAGCCTGTCAGGCCCACGGCATCCAGCGCTTGCCTTGCCCGCCGGTGCCTGACGCGGGCCGACTCACCCCGGTAAATCAGCGGGAGTTCCACGTTCTCCAAGGCGGATGTGCGGTTCAGCAGGTTGTATCCCTGAAACACAAAACCGAGATAATGGCGGCGGAGCAGCGCCCGTTGGTTGCGCGTGAGCCGGCCGACTTCCACGCCGTGGAATTGATACGCTCCGGACGTCGGCGTGTCCAGACAGCCGAGGATGTTCATGCAGGTGCTCTTGCCGGACCCACTCGGCCCCATGACCGCCACGAACTCGCCGGGATAAATGCGCAGGTCCACCCCTCCCAATGCCTTCATGGCGGCCGTACCGGCGCCATAGACCTTGGTGACGCCGATCAGTTCGATGATCGTCCGGCGCGATGCGTCGTTGGAATCCGCTGCGTTCCTCATGTTCCCGCCACCATGTCGGTGACCACCTTCATTCCTGCTTCGATCTCGCCGCTGATCACCTCGGTCATTCGTCCGTCGCTCAACCCTCTGAGGATGTTGACGGCCGTCAACTGTCCGTCCCGCAGCACCCAAACCTGTTGTTCCCTGCTTCTTTCATTGTTTTTATCCCTCGGCGTTGATTCGCGCATGGGGGGGCGCGGCAGAATGGCGCTGAGAATGCCGCCGCCGCCCGATCTTTCTTCCTCTTGCGCCTGCTGCGGTGTGAAGCGCAACGCCGCATTGGGGACCAGGAGCGCATTCTCCCGCTGATCGACGGTTATCTGGGCGGTCGCCGTCATCCCCGGCCGCAACGCAAGCGACGAGTTGTCCACGTTCAGCACCGCTTTGTAAGTGACAACGCCGCCGACGGTCTCGGAGCCATAGCGGACCAGGGTTGTCTGTGCGGGGAATACCTTGTCAGGGTAGGCGTCCACGGTAAAGGTGGCATTCTGGTCCTCGCGCACCATGCCCACATCCGCTTCGTCCACGTCCACCTGGAGTTCCATTTGCGCCAGGTCTTCGGCCAATGTAAACAGCACCGGCGATTGGAACATGGCGGCGACAGTCTGGCCCGGTTCAATGGAGCGCTTCAGGACGATCCCGTTGATGGGGGAGCGCACCTCCGCCTTGGCCAAATCGGAGCGATTGGCCTCCAACGTGGCTTGCGCCTGCGCCACGGACGCCTTTGCACTCGCCTGATCGGCATGGGCGCGGACCCGTACGGCCTCTTGCGTGTCATACTCGCTTTGCGAGGGCATCTTGCCGTCGGTCAGACTGCGGACCTCGTTCAAGCGCGCCATCTGCGCCTCGGACTCCTGCACGGTGGCCTGCGCCTGCAACAGTTTGGCGCGCGCAACGTCGAGCGCGGCGCTTGATTGCAGGACCTGCGCCTCCAGTTTCGATGTGTCCAGCCGCGCCAGAATCTGCCCCACTTCCACGTGGTCATTGTAGTCCACTTCGACGCTTTCGATCGTCCCGGACACTTCAATACCGACCTCCACCCGCTTGATCGGCTCCAGCGTCCCCGTGGCGCTCACTGTCACCACCAGATCCCCGCGCCTCACCGGCTGTGTCTCGTACCGCACCGCATCGGCCCGGCTCCACACAAACCCGCGTATGCCGAAGCCCGCCACTGCCGCCACGGCAATGATTATTAACAGAACGTAACTGAGGCGGCGCATCACTGATGGGGACTTGTCAAGACCAAGCGTCCCGGCGACATCCATGCGCTGTTCCAGATTTGAATTAGTCATGGCGTGTTTCCATTCCGATTGCATTCATTGTTCAAATTCATCCGGCGGTTATGTCGAATTGCATTGATCCCGCCCATCGAGAACCGAAGGATGTGTTCCGCCAGGTGGTCCACTTCCGCCGCATCGAGTCCAAAAATATTCCGAGGTCCCTTGTCGGGCGGTCCTGGAGGACCGATAAAACACTGGCCTACGATACTCATCTCACACCAATTCACATCCCGCTGCGGCGCATCCGGCCCCAGAAGTTCCCGAAGACACCTTTGAACATATTCCCGGTCGCGCGCCAGTTGCCGGTCCAACAACTCTTCCAGCAGGCCCGTCGAAGCGAACATCTCCGCCATGAGGATCAGATGAAGGTCCCCATGAAATTCCGGATCAAACCTCCGTCGGAGATGGGCATGGATAAAGGCACGAAGCCGCTGCTCCGGCGGCGCCGTCGCCGGTAATCCCCCATCAAATGGATAACGGCGATCCGCCTTTTGGATTAAGTGCTCGAATGCGGCCCGATACAGATTCTCCTTGGAAGTGAAATAGTAGTTGACTGCCGCCGCATTGGCGCCGGCCCGGCAGCATATCTCCGCATGGGTGGCGTCCCGGTAGCCCTTTTCGGCAAAAACCTTGCAGGCTTCTTCAAGGACCCTTTCCTTCGTCGCTTCGCCCCGCTTTCTCTCACTCATCGTGTGTTGCTCCTGCGTTCTAACGGCTAATTAAAATAGTCAATTAAATTATACAGCAGAAAACCTCTCCAGTCAAGCCCCCCATTGCCAATGGCATTCCCGCGGGAATCCGGCGTGCGTATCGTCCCCGCGAAACTCGGCGACGACGCCGTCGTACTCGGTGCGGGCGTCATGATCGCCGAGCGCCTCCGCGAATGACGAAATCCCGCAACATGTCCGCCATCTGAAAAAAACATCAATAACTTCATGCCGCGCGCGCCGCCGTCGGCGCCAGTTCACGCGCTCCCCTTCTCCCTGAATTTATTTCAGTTGCCTGATGGCCCCCCCATATTCCCTGCACATTATGGCGGGTGGCCGTCTTTGGTGTTCAATTTTGTGCCCCATGAGGGGAACCCCCGTGCGAATTGCACAGAAATGTGCAGGGCGCAACATGGGAAAATCCTGTACAAGTTATTTACTGACAATGCTTTACGCAAAGTCACGATCTTGGCATGTCGCCTGCATAGTCCGGGAGGTCTTGTGCCTTTGCATTCATGGGTCCAGCAGGAAAGGATGACGCTCGTGGCGATACCTCCAGACAACCTCGGTGAGAATGGGACCGCCGCCGCCGCATCCCACCGGGAGGCGTTGTGCCAATGCGGTCTTGGCAAGGAATCCCGGATGGCGCGAATACTGGTGGTGGACGATGAGAACGGCCCCCGACAGTCCCTTCGGATGTTGTTGAAAGAGGATTATCAGGTGCATTTGGCGGACGGGGTGCGTCCCGCGTTGGAGATTCTGGAACAGGAACCCGTTGATGTCATCATCACCGACATTCGGATGCCGCATCAGAACGGCCTGGACCTGCTTCGCGCGGCAAAGCGCCGGTGCGCGGACATCCAGGTCATCATGCTGACAGGATACGGCCAGTTGGATACAGCGATGGAAGCGATTGACGGGGGCGCATTCGCCTACATCGAGAAACCGTTTGATAATGCGGTAATCCTGGAGAAGATTCAGTCCTGCCTGAAAAAACAGCGCCAGGAACGCGCCAGGCGCGCATTGGAGTACCTGGCGCTGGAAGCCAACCGCTTTGAAACCATGGGGCATCTGGTCAGCGGCGCGATGCATGACCTGGGCACCCCGCTGTCGGTGATCGCCACCAATATCGATCTGTTGATCAACCGTCTCCTGGACGAGATGTCCGGCGAATCGCCGTCCCCGCGACTTGAGGACACAAGAAAGCGCCTGGAAACCATGCAGAACCAGGTGAAGCATTGCAGCGACTTGGTGCGCACCACGATGAGTTTCATTCGCCGCGCCCCCGGGTCATCCGTCAGCGTTTCCCTGAACAACGTGATTGAGATGTGCCTGGATGTGGCCCGACCCTTGCTGGTGAACCATTGCGTTGCGGCGCAGATGGAACTTGCGCCGGGACTTCCAAGTTTCGAGGGCGACCTGGTGATGGTGCGTCAGGCGGTGCTGAATCTGATTTATAACGCGTCGCAAGCCATGCGCGACCAGGCGGAACCGCGCCAAATCCGTCTGCGCACCTGGGCCGAGCCGGGATACATCGGCCTGTCAGTGGAAGATACCGGGCCGGGGGTGCCGGCGGAACACCGCGAACGCATTTTCGAAACCCTCTTCACCACGAAAGGCAAGCATGGCACCGGCCTGGGATTGACCGTGGTGAAGCATGTGATGGAGCAACACGGCGGCGAAGTGTGGTTGGAGCAGCCGCAGACGCGCGGCGCGCGCTTCGTCCTTCGTTTTCCTGCGCCCTGATCAGTCGCAAGGCTGTTCCGGGTGCAGAGAGAGGGGAGGGTGGAGGCTGGACCCTGGGGGCAAAGAAACTGGGGTCCGGCCTCCTGTTTCCACATCGGCGAAGCATTTACCACGGCAGAAATGTCGCCTTTTGATGCAGCCCCACGTGATTGTGGCGTTATCTCCGGCTTTGTTATGATGCGGCGCGGTTGCATGGGGCGGGGGACGATGCGGAATCAAAGGAGATGCGGGGATGGCGAAAATACTGGTGACGGGCGGCGCGGGGTTCATTGGCTCGCATGTGGCGGATGCGTACCTGG
>CAZLII010000104.1:0-10158 GCA_964559065.1 uncultured Nitrospirales bacterium
CATGGGCGCAGCCCGCGCTGGGCGCGCTGGCGCTGGGCGGTCTGATCTGGGAGTTGTTCCTGTATTCGCGGCGCGCGCGCCCGCCGGAGGCCGCGTCGCACGACGCGCCCGCGCCACCGTTAAACTGGTTCGAAGGGGCGTGTCTGGCGGCGGCGGGCGTGGCGCTTATGTTAGCGCTTGTTGGCGCGCTGGCTCCGGTGACCTCGTGGGAGGCTGCGGCGGCGCACATCGCGCTGCCCGCCGATTACGCGCGCGAGGGCCGCATCGCCCTGCAGCCCGGAAACGTCTGGTCCGGACATCCCCACCTGATGCACGCTCTTTACGCCGCAGCGTATTACGAGGGCGGCGAGAAACCCGTCACACTGTTGAACTGGTGTTTCGCCCTCCTGGCATGCGGCGCGGCATATGGTCTCGGCGCGCGCCTGGGCGGGCGGCGCTGTGGATTGATTACGGCGGCCATATTCGCCACCGCCCCGATTTTCCTGGACCAGGCCGACGGCGTCTCCATTGACCTTGCCTTTGCCGCGATGGCGACCGCCGCGCTGGGCGCGCTGTTGGCGCATCTCGATACGCAACGTCGCGGCTGGCTGATTGCGGCGGCGTTGCTGGCGGGGAGTTCCTGCGGCGTGCGGCATACGGGGCTGCTGGTCTGCGCATTGCTGGGCATCGGCGTACTGGCGGGAAACGCGGCGGCGCGGTGGCGGGCGACGGCCCTGTTCGCGGCGGTGGCGGCGCTCGCCGCCGCCCCCTGGTTGCTGCGGAGCACACTGGTCACCGGCAACCCTTTCTTTCCGTTTTCCCTGAACTACTTCCCGACGCATGCGATCGACCATGTGCCTATCGCCGGTCTTGGCGCGCATGAATCCATTTTGCGCAGCGGCGGCCTGCGCCTTGTGGAGTTTCTCCGCTTCCCCTGGGATATCGTCATGCGACCGGGCCGCTACGACGGCTGGTCGCAATCGCCGGGGGTGCTGGTGCTGGCGCTGGGGGTTCCCGGTTTTCTGATCGGCGGACGACGCGCACGCGCGGTCGGGCTGTACGCCATCACCGGCGGCATCTTCTTTTTCTTCTTCATGCGTCTGGCGCGATATCTCCTTCCCTTTTTCATTCCCATGATGGCCCTGGCGGGGCTTGCTGCCACGCGCCTGCGGCCGCTGTCGCGGCCGATAGCCGCGCTGCTGCTGGCGGCTTTTCTCTACGGCCTGACGCTGCACACCCTTGTCATCCACGACAAGATTCCCGTGGTGCTCGGAATGGAGACCAAGGAGGAACATCTCCGGCGGCGCGTGGAACGCTATGAAGCGTTTCGGTATCTCAACCGTTACTGCAACGACGGCGGGGTCGTCCTCACAGTGGACCCGCGCACCTACTATCTCGACCCGCCGGCATTTCAAAACGTCTCGACAATGAAGCGTCTGAGAGAAATGACGCCGGACGCGCAGCGCGATTGGCTGCGCACACACCGCATCAAATATGTGATGATGCCAATGGACTTCGTGCGTGAATCATCTGCGCTCGCGGACTTGACGCCAATCTTCCACGCCTGGCGAACCGATCCCGCGCACTTCCGGCTGTTGCAGGCCATGCACCTGCCGCGTCTTCGGGGCGAAGGACTCGAAACAGTCGAAATCTATGAAGTGCTATCGAATTAGGCGCGAAAGGTGTTGAGACTGGCATGATTGTCCTGGAAACCACGACAGGGACGGGGTTGATAGCGGAGGAAATGAATGGCGGTAACGCATAGACACAGCCCGCCGGGAAGGCTGCCGGTTGCTGCATTTCTGTTGATGCTGTTGTCTGCCATCGGCGCTGCCGCCGATGAGGCGCCGCTTTGTTTTACCATTCTGCATACCAATGACGAACACTCCGCCCTGCTCCCCGAACCGCTGGTGGATTATCGCCCCGGGGAAAACGGCAACACAACAGGCGGTTTCGCGCGCCTGAGTCGTCTTGTCGGCGGCATCCGCGAGGCCAAGAGCAACATCGGTGAACCCGTGGTGCTGGTTTCCGCGGGGGATATCGTAGGCGGATCACCGTACTACTGGCTTGTTCTGAACGGTGAAACGCCGGAGATTTCCCTGATGCAACAGATTGGATACGACGTTATCACCATCGGCAACCACGATTTTGACTACGGTCCGGAAATCCTGGCGAGGTATTTTCTGCGTGCGGGCTATCCCCAAGCCAACGCTTCCACCGCTGTTGTTACTTCCAACCTGGTTATTCCGCCCGACCATCCCCTCGCCGACTGCGGGTTCCTGAATACGCATGTCATTGTTTTGGATAACGGGCTGCGGCTGGGCTTTTTTGGACTGCTGGGGAAAAACGCCGCAAAACTGGCCGCGCTGAAGGCGCCCATTGATATCTCGGACCCCATTGCTGCGGCCTTGGCGGCTGTGAAATCACTGCGGGACATGAATGCCGACGTGATTATTGGCGTCACCCATGCGGGGCGTTATGAAGATGAGGCCGTGGCCGCCGCCGTGCCTGGAATTGATGTCATGGTGACGGGACACTTTCATCCCATGGCGCTCGATGCGCCCCTTCGAGTGGACAATACCATCCTCGTGCAAAGCAACGCTTATGCCCAGACATTGGGGATGCTGGAACTGGCTTACACCCGGGCCGACCGCACGCTCCGCATTCGGAATGAGGAATCCGGCCAGCCGTTCCTTATTCCCATCAACGATTCAATCGAAGAAGACCCTGCTGTCTCCAAGCGCCTGGCGGGATACACAGACACGTTGAACCGTTTGGTAAAGCGCCTCACGAACGGCAAGGTGTCGGACATTCATGACACGGTTATATGCTCCGACTTTGTTCTGAGGAGCAGCCCGCCGGGGCGGGAAAGCATCTTGGGAAACTTCGTTACGGATGCTATGCGCCTGATCGTTGAGCAGAGAACCGGGGAAGAAGTGGATTTTGCCATTCAGGCCAATGGGGTTATCCGGGGCGACGTGGCCCCGGGCAGCATGCCCCATTCATTGGGCAGAATCTGTTTCTATGATTTGGCGAGCGCCATCGGGCTGGGCGTCGGCTACGACGGGAACCCAGGCTATCCCCTGGTGTCCATCTACCTCACGGGCAACGAAATCTATCGCATGCTGGAGATAACACTGTGGCTTGCGCAGCATGCGGATGTCTTTTTCCTTCAGATATCCGGCGGACGCTTCTCCCTTGATCCTCGATGGGTTGCGCCGCTTCGCATACCTTTTACGAAATGGTCTCTCCCCACCTTCCGGGCGGTTCTCGGCCTCGAAAAGTTTGCCGGCAAGGGCCTGCAAGCGGAATCCGACGAAGCGTTTCAACCCATACCTCGCGGTGATGATACCTTGTATCATGTCGTATGTGATTCTTATGTCCTGTCCTTTTTCCCGAAAGTCGCAGAACTGTTGCCGTTCTATAAGGTGATTCCGAAAGATCGTCACGGCAAGCCGATAGCCCTGCGTGACGCCATCATTCATGACGGGGACGGGGAACTCAAATTCTGGCAGGCCGTGGTGGACTATGCCTTGGAGCAATCGCCGGGAAACGATGGAATTCCCCGAATGCCTGCATATTACGCTCTTTCAGAAACGCGCATCATACAGACGCATAAATCCGCTGCAATGGCGTGGGCAATGTCGGCGGCAGCGTTGGCGTTCGCCCTGTTCTCAGGCTTTTCCCTCTGGAAATGGCGTCGAAAAAAGAGGCACAAGACCGGCGAAACCGGACCTGCCCCTTTGACGGAAAAACTTTTGAACCACCTGTAACTTCTAGTGTTTTCAAGTACTTACAGGGGAAAAACACCCCCAAAGTGAAAATGGCGTCCCCAAGGGGATTTGAACCCCTGTCGCCGCCGTGAAAGGGCGGTGTCCTAGGCCAGGCTAGACGATGGGGACGCAGACACTTGCCGCGGATTCTGGGGGTAGTGATTGAATCGTCCGGATGTTCCCGCAAAGATGCGACCGGTCCCTTCCGCTACGAAGCGTAAGAAATTATACCGAATGCCGTATGATGATGTCAAAGAAGCAACACGCGGAACACGCAGCAAGAGCGATGGCCGACATGGCGATACCAGCACATGGCATTGAAATGAAGCCTTCTGCTATCGTGACCGCCCATGGGGGAGTTGAAAGGAGTTCTCTGTCCGCATGAGACCGAAAGACCGTGTGCTGACGGCGATTGCGCATGAATCGCCGGACCGCATTCCGATTCAAACCTATCTCACACCGGAAATCCAGCAGAAACTGATGGACCACTTCGGTCTCTCGGATGCGCTGGAATTGCTGGAACGCTTCGGCGTGGATTTGCGCAGCGTGAATCCGCCGTGCATAAAACCGCTGCCGCCGCTGCCGGAAGGGTCGGACATGGTGGACGAATGGGGCACAGGCTATGTGATGTTCGACCACGGTCACGGCGGGGCCTATCCGGAACCGAATCACCTTGCGCTGGCGCGCTTGAAAACCCTGGACGACGTGGCGGCCTATCCGTGGCCAGACCCCGACGACTACGACTATTCGGGGATAGAAGCGGCCTGCGACGCCTTTGCCGACTACGCCATCTGCTGCGGACATGCGGGCATGCCGGACATTGTCAATGGCGTGGGCCGGGGTCGGGGCATGGAGCAGGTGATTCTGGACATTGTCACGCAGGACCCCGTGGGCGTCGCCATCATTGACAAGCGATGCGATTTGTATTTCGAGGTGGCGCGGCGCACGCTGGAAGCCGCAAAGGGGAAGATTGACATCCTCTGCCTCGGCGAGGACACCGGCAACCAGATGGGGCCGATGTTCCCCCTGGAGATTTTCGACGCGTTTTTCCGCCCGCGCATCCAGCGCTACATTGACCTCGCGCACGACTACGGCTGCAAGGCCATGATGCATTCCTGCGGCAACACGCGGAAATTGCAGCCGCGCTTCATCGAAATGGGGCTGGACGTGCTCGACGCGATGCAGCCGGAACCGGACGGCATGAACCCGGAAGAACTGAAGGCGGCCTTTGGCGACAAACTGACCTTCTGCGGCCTGATCAGCACGCAACGCACCCTGCCCTTCGGCACGGAAGCGGAGTGTCGCGCCGAGGCGCGCCACCGCCTTGAATTGTTCCGGGAAGGCGGCGGCTACATCTTCTCTCCCGCGCATTGCATCCAGGCGGACAATCCGTTGGAGAACGTGCTCGCGATTTACGAAGAAGCCCTGGGACTTGAACCGGGCGCCTTCTCGCGGAGATGATCTCCCCGAAAATCGGCAATAAAACCGCGCAGGCTGAAGCCTGTACTCCAGAACTTTGCTGACAGGCTAAAGCCTGTACTCCAGAACTTTCTTTCTCGTGATACCGCTCCTGCGGTGTCACGTACAACAGCGGCGCTCCTGCGCTGCATACGGGAATTCAGGGACAGACTGCGAAATATCTGAACGCCGATGCCCTCGTTGCGTTAAGAGATGCGGACACCCCGGTACGATTGTGCGCATTACTCTACTCATGGCGTGATATCGTGTAGTTAACAGCGCCTTGTGACCTATTTCGTGATCTGTCCCTAAAATACCCAAAACACCCTTTCTGCTATTTCGACTCTATTCTGGCTGCATGTTACGTAATGCATTTTGCAAACAAGTGACGTATGAATATACTTCGACAACCTGTTCCCTAATCTCTCGGAATGCCGGCAGTCGCCGCTGTCTGCGGTGAATGATAGTATTCCGCGTATTATAGAGCGCTTCAATCTTACTCCAATCCAAAGATGGTTTTGTATTCCCCATAAACGTGAGACCTATGACTGCTTGGCCTAATCTAACAGTGCTTACTTCTCGGCATATAGCCTTAACAATATTGGCTGAATCAAGCCCCTTCAACCTTCCCTTTAATAATATTTCCAGACCGATTTTCGCTGCGGCCTCGTACGCGATGATTGCGTGAACGATTGCCGATCGATACCGGTTTTGCTTCAGTTCAATCAGCGCTGTGGAAATCATATCGTCGGCAAAGGTTGGTTCTGGTGCAGGCTTAGCGGTTGCCATTGCGGGCAAATCATCTTCACCAATTACTTTTATCAGACTGAACGGTTGCCACGTCGTTTCTGACTCTGTCTCCCAGTCGCGCTGCAAGAGACTTGGGGCAAAATCATCCCTGGCACAAATACTGAACCATTGTTGACGGGATTCGCAGTAATAGCATACCCAGGCCCAATCGAAGAGATTAAGGGGTGGACGAAGCCAATATTGTCCGTAGTCGTGCCGCAGGATGTTAATGAATTCACAAGTCAATTCATACGCGTCTCTTAGCATGTCTTGAACGAAGTCGGTTAATTCCACAGGGTCGGCCTTTGTCTCCATCGCTTGATTGATAAGCAATGTGATGCGCTCCGATTTTTCTTGTAGCACTTCTGCATAAAGGTCCACCCCTACGTAATTTCCAAACGCCGTTGTGCCTGGCATTACTTGTAAGCTGATCCGGTCAAGAATAGAGTTTCCAGATTCTTGTGTAAAAAAACGAAAGAGTACACCATTTTTCTCGCGCTCACGTAGCAGGCGGGGTGTAGACATCAGTGTATTCTCGATCCAAATCCCTTGTGGTGCGCCGGGAATGGCGTCTCTTAATGTGGTTATATGGAATAGGATCTTGTCCGTATCGAGAGAAGGTTTATCAAGAGGCACTTCTTTCATATGCTTTTATCCATAAGCCTGTTTTTATAGTGCATAGCACTTGGTGCCAAAGCGCATTCTGCCCTGCCTCACACCGCGATTCCCTCTTGTTTGGCAGTGCGGTAAAGTTGGATGCGTCTAGCCTCAAAATCCTGGACGCGGGCGGGCCGCACGGACAAATACCGGTTGCTACCGAGTTGCGCATCGTAGAGCAACGCAATCAGCGCCTCCAGTTCCGTAAAATAGTCGAACGGTTCGTCAAGCAAGACCAGCAAATCAATATCGCTCTCAGGCCCCGCCGTTCCACGCGCCATCGAACCATACAAAACGACCCCTTTGAACCGGGCTCCATAGTGGTCACAAAGCCGATCTTTGCAGGTTTGAAGCAGTTGTCGTTCAGCCGCATTCATTGCTCCGGCGCTCTCCATGCGTTGCGGCAATCGTACCATGCCCCAATCGGCATGGACAAATGCCATGCAAGGCGTCAGCCAACAGAAAATGTCCGGCGAAAGGCTGTTTTATTCAGGTTGGCGTTGTCCGGACCCAACGGCACAGGAGGTGGCGCAATAGTGTTTACCGACACTTGGGGGAGAGCGGTTTTTCGACGCAAATGCGATATGGGGTGCACCCGACTTTCTTGCTTATGAGTCGAGAAGGCGTGTTCTGGTAGCCGATATCCCCCCGCAGCAGGTCGGCGCCGCGCTCGCGGGCAACCGCTTCGACCGTGCTGAGCATCTCTGTTCCGAGTCCCTTGCGCCGGCATTCGGAAACGACAACGATATCTCTGACCTCAGCGATAACAAGGCCATATCCCTCGATATCAGAAAATGTCACCCAAACATACCCGATGATCTTTCCGCCGGGATCGCACCAGAATTCGGCGATGGTCCGTGGATCCTTTTGAGACGCGCGCATATCCGAAAGGAACGATTCCGGCTGGGAAGTGGCCAGCCATTCCCTCTCGTATTGCTGGTAGGAAATGCGGCGCGCCCAAGAACAATCAGACGCATAGTTGCTGGCGCAATGAAGCGCCAATAGCGTGTCACGGTCCTGTTCAGGATCAATCTTTCTTCCATGCAAATTCATGGCTTTCCAATAATCCTTCCGTCCGCTACTTCTATTTGCAGGACCAAATGGTGGGGCGGTGTCATTATGGCCGCCAAAACAGGAGTGTCTCCCGCGAAGACCCCCGCCATCAAGACCTTTGTCTGCACCTCGGATGCCTGAAGTCGCAATGCATTGGCAAGGAGTAACTGGTTCGCCACCGGCTGTTTTTCCAGAAACGGACCGACCGCCTGCAAGAAATCCCCGGACCTGTGGTAGCGCGTCGTTTTCATCATCCTGATGCCTCTGTACATTCGTGACCGGTTAATATCGGAATTGTCTTCTACTGGATTCCCGCCTGCGCGGGAATGACGGGAAAAACAAGGCGTTTACGCAAATTCGTCATTCCCGCGAAAGCGGGAATCCAGAACAATTCGTGCAGCCATTGAATTCGTTGCAAACATTGCGCATAAACGCCCTGTGAACTTCCTTAACCGAACACGAATGTACCTCTGTATATGATATCAGAGGACAATGCATACTGCAGACCCTTGCCGTGTCCGGATTTCCCCGCGCGCCCCACATGCGGGCGCAGGTCTGCAATGTATTCATAAGAGACTGCCTTGTAAAGTCATTGGAGACCTTCGGTCGGGGCCGTGGCGCGGTCTGGAGACCGGCCACAACAAGAATGCGGAATGCGGAATGCGGAATGGAGGGCAGGCGGTGTGCCTGCACGGTTCTGGAGACCTTCGGTCGGGGCCATGGCACGGTCTGGAGACCGGCCACAACATAAGGGCGACCGGACACAACTGGCGGTTAGTTTCTGGATTGAGATGTACTGTCCCTGACGGCGTAGAGGGCGCTGAGGGCGTCCAGGTAATTGGTGTTGTGGGGGAGCCAGACCTCGTTGGGTTCGAAGGCGGGAATGTCCACGCCGCTCATGTCGAGGAAGGGCCGGTCGTCGCCGGGGGCGCGCCAGGTGATGCCGTTGACGACACCGCCGGGGATGGCGCCGCGCGGCACGCCCGCGAAGGTGAGGCGCTGGTGATAGGTCGGCGGAAACGCGCTGCCGACGCCCTCCATCAGGCTGGTGTCGAAGGGATTGCCGCCGAGGGTCCAGTTGAACTGGCTGTAGATGAAGCGCAGGTAGCGTGGGTCGGGCGCATAACCGTGCGCGAGCGCGACAACAGTGGCCGCGCTGAGCAGGTGGCTGCTCGTGCCGACGTGCCAGCCGCTTTGGTCCGCCGCCGTGCCGAAGAAATTGGGGCGTTCTTTGGGGCCAAAGGTATAGACGCCGAAGGGGTTGTCGGCGAGCGCGAGAATTTCCTCGGCGCGCGCCACAAGCGCATCGCGCAACATCTGCGCGTGGTCTTCGCCGAAGACCGCGTCATAGCGGCGGACGGCGTCCACGCATTCCGGCGTGGCGGCGATGGTCGCGGGGAACAGTTCGCGCGCGAGCGCAGCGTACTTTTCGTCGCCGGTCGCGGCGTAGAGGTCCACCGCGGTGGAGAATTGCAGGACGCCGCGCAGGTTTTTGCTGAGCGCGTAGTCGAGGCCGCGCGCGGCGGCTTCGGTCCATGATGTCTTGTCGTCCACAATAACCGCGAGGCGCGCGAGTGCGGCGTGATGATGCCCGGGATCGTGGCCTGTTTCCGCGCCGCTCATGGAGCGTTCATCGCCCGTGCCGGGGATGTTGTCCGTCTCCAGTTCGGGTGGTCCCCAGAAGCCGTATCCGGACGTGATGCCGCCGAAGGCAGAGCCGTCTGGCGCGATCATGCGGCGCACGTGGTCTGCGCCCCACAGGATTTCGGCGAGGAACCCGTCGTCCGGTGCGGCGTCCAGCGCGTCGAATGCGGCGCGGCGGTTGCCGTAGGCGCGCAACAGGCCGTACACATACGGCGCGTTGTGGTATTTGTTGTAGTCACCCGCGTCGTGCCAGCCGCCCCACAGTTCATGCTGCGTCTTGCGTTCCGGGCAGACCGCGTCGTCGAGGTGGCATGCGCCGTGGTAGCCGGGGATTTCCATGCCGCAGCGCTGGTAATAGAAGAAGCGGTAGGCGGGCCGCGCGGTGCGGTTCCAGATGAGGTCGCGGTCAATCGCAAAAGGCCACGAGTCGTCGGTAAAGTCGTCCATCAGAACCCGGATGCGGTATCGGCCCGCCTCCTCGAATGCGGAGAAATCGCCGCGCCAGTACTCATAGCCCCAGTCGTTGCCGTAGTGCCCCACGATGCGCCCCGCGTGCGCCAGCGCGCCGTGATAGGCTTCCGTGCCGTCCTCGCGAATCAAGGCAAAGGAGGCCGCGCCCGCGCGCCAGTTGGCCTGCACCGTGAAGCGTTTCGGCGCGCCGATGTCGTAGCCCGCCTGGTTCACCAGCGCCCGCGCGCGCATGGGTTCTTCGATTGCCCCCGTGCATTCCGCCGCGTCCAGAAAAATTTCCGCCGCATCCGGCGCATCAACGATCAATCGGAACGTCATCGCCGCGCGCGGCGGT
>CAZLII010000105.1:0-10137 GCA_964559065.1 uncultured Nitrospirales bacterium
CATTGACATCCAGACACCGGAACCCACCGGCGGTTATGTCCGCCCCGCGCCACCAGGTTTTGACAGCGGGAAAAAGCCTCCCGCCGAAGAGAAGTTCTCTTCTACGACAGGGTTTCAGGATTTGGCAGCCGACAGCGATTTTTCGCCCGAAACACCGGAAATTGGCCCGGGGCCGGGCCCCGATGTCAATGTGGATACCCCGATGTTCGACAGCGCCTTCGGCGGCCCTGAAAGCGGCGCTGACGCAAGCATAAGCACCCCCGCCCCAACACAAGCCATGGAAACCCCCATGTTCGGCGGCGCCGAACCTTCCATGGGCGCCGGATTCGATCAGGGCGCCTTCGGCGAAGGCATGGACTTCGGCGGCGGCACGCCCGCCCCCGATTTCTCCCCCGACACGGACCTCCGGCAGGAGGCCGCGCCCACGCCCGCCCCAAAACCGGCGAAAAAGGGTGGCGGCAACAGGGCTGTCGCAGCGGTAATCGCTTTGCTCGCGGGCTTGATCGTGGGCATTCTGATTGGCCCGATGGCATTAAGTTACCTGCCCTTCGAGTTGCCCGTGCCCAACCCCGTAAAAACCGAGTTGACAGCAGCCCAGGACCAGATTGAAAGACTGCGTCGAGACTTGGATGAGTATCGTCGCATTGCCCAGCCCGCCACCCAAATCACCATCTCCCCGGAAGAACTGAGCAAACTGGAAGAGGATATCAGAAACAGAACCAATGAGTTGACCCAGCGCTCCGCGGAGTTGGAGCGGGTCAGCGCCGACCTGGAAGAAAGGCGCACCGCATTGCGCGCCATCGAGCAGGACATTGCAGACAAGACCGAAGAATTCGTGCAGGCCCAGGAAATGTTCGAAGACCTGCAGAATGAAACCGCGATTGTCCAGGCCCGCCAGAAGGGGCTTATCTCAGAAGTGGAACGCCTCACCGCGCTTGTCGGCGAACTTGAGGTCGCCAACCAACGCAGCATGGCGATCAAACAAGCAATGGAAACCAGCATTGATAGGCTGATTATACAAATCAAGGAAGGCATGCCGCTGACCCCGGAGAAGTACAATCATGCGGTTCGACTGCAGCGTGTGGAGCGCCTCCGTGAAGAACTCGCCAACGCCAAGTATGTAACCCCCGAATTTCAGAACAGGTACACCGATCTCCATATCAACGAACTCCGAATCGCCGCGGCCAGAGATTACTTCTTTGCCCGGATTCCCGTAACCGACCAATTCGGCAACCGCGTGCTGAAGTGGGCCGAATGTCTGATGAATGGCAACTGGTCCGTGTACTATCGCACACTTGACGGAAAAAACATCGGCGTCTATCAGAACGTCGCTGTCTCCGGCGCGCCGGAGTGGGGGTTCAGGGAAGACCTTCCCGCCAGAAGCCAACGCGAAATCGAAGAGCGGGTTATCGCGGCGCGTGTGCCTGGATATGAAGATAGAATTCAGGTCTTGGCGCAAAAAGAAGTAATGGCCCAGGAAGGATCCACGCTTCAACGCAACTTTGACTCCCTGTGATCCCGCCCGACCTGTAGCCGCGCCGATGACCCCTTCGGCGCGGCTTTTTTCTGTAATATGCAGAAAGTCCGTTCCTGGATACGCCGACAATGCAAAGGAAATGGCGACATGATAACAACATTGAGCGCACTCACCCTCGGGATTTGCGCAGCGGCCCCCATCTTTAATGTTGAATTCATTTTCCCCCCAAATCCAAAACACAATCACGGGTCCGGCATCGTGGAGACGCCGCGGGGTGATTTGCTGGCCGCATGGTTCCACGGCAGCGGAGAACGGAATGCTGATGATGTGATTATTCAAGGCGCGCGCAAACGCAAAGGGGATGACGCATGGTCTGAACCTTTTCTCATGGCCGATACGCCTGATCTGCCGGACTGCAACCCGGTCCTCTTCATGGATCCCAGAGGTGTTCTGTGGCTTTTCTGGGTCGCCATCCAAGACAACCAGTGGGGCGGCGCCCTGCTCAAGTACCGCACCGCGACATCCTACGACGCCGAGGGGCCGCCCGCTTGGGACTGGCAGGATGTGATTCACACCCGTCCAAAGAATCTGGAACCGTTGTTTCTCGCAGTGGTGGACAATGCAAAGGAAGCCCTGGCCCCGTTGCTGGCTGCCACGCCCAGACTTGCCGAAGGCGTTGAAGACGCCCGCGCCGCCGCACAAAGCAAACTCCGCAGCCGTTTGGGTTGGATGACCCGCGTCCATCCCGTCATGGTCTCCGACAAGCGCATGCTGCTGGGCCTGTACTCCGACGTTTTCAACTGCTCCCTCGCCGCCTACACCGAAGACTGGGGCAAGACCTGGGCATGCAGTGAACCCATCATGGACCCGGAAGCCAGGTATCTCGGCAACATCCAACCGAGTTTCGCGCAGAAGCGCGACGGCGCAATCATGGCGTTCATGCGCGACAACGGCATCCCCAAGTACGTGCGCACCGCCACCTCCGATGATCTCGGAGAAACCTGGTCGCGCCTGGGCATGTTGGAAATCAGAAATCCCGGATCAAGCGTCGAGTGTATTGTCCTGCAAAGCGGACGCTGGCTGCTCATCTGCAACGATACCATTGACGGACGCCACATCCTCTCCGCATACCTCTCAGATGACGAAGGTGCGACTTGGACCATCTCACGGCGGATCGAGGACCGCGCGAAAGGGGAGGGGTCGTTTTCCTATCCCTCGGTCATCCAGGCAAAGGACGGCGCGATTCACTGCACCTACTCCTATTCCGGCGCAGGCATCCAAGGCTCCACCATAAAACACGTGCGCTTCAACGAAGCCTGGATTGCGGGCGAATAAGTTCATTAAGTTCTGAAGCACCGGCTTCAGCCTGTGAAAGTTCTAGAGTACAGGCTTCAGCCTGTACTCCAGAACTTATTCGCGCATGGCCTCAAGATAGTCCATCAATGAATGTGCGTTCCGGTTGAACACATTCATATGCACCATGGGCATGTCTTCCGGGACACTTGCTTTCCGGTATTCCTCCAATTCCCCCTCCGTCGGCGCGCTGACCCACCATCCGTTATCACCCAGCGCTTGACAGACAGCGCGCACCCGTTCCTCCAATGCCTTTGGATCGCCTTTTTGCTTCGGCGTGTTGCGTTCCTGCAAATAGGCCGTCCGTCCAATCTCCCGAATGCGGTCATAGGCCCGTTTGGCGTCGTGGGGATACCAATTGCCCTGCCAGCCGTATCCGGAACAGGCGTTCTCAAATTCATAGACCGGTTCCGGCTTGTCCCGGCGGCCATACACGGGCCGTTGCGTGCCCGGCTCATAGAGCCGCGCCCACTTGCCGTTCGGCAGGCGGCGCGCCTCGTACCAGCCGAACGCCTTGGGAAGCGGTTCCAAATATCGGTCTTCCCCCGTCGCCAGATACAAATCAATGAGGATATTGCAGACGCCGATGGACTCCGCGGTAGAATAACCGGGCGGTTCAAAATTCCGTGCCCAGGCCGGCGCCAATGTTTCCGGGTCATATTGCTGCGCCCAGATTTCCTCGCCCGGCCCGCCCTGCAGGCGGATGATGCAATCGCCGCCTTTCTTCGCCGCCGCCAGATACCGCTCCCCGCCGGTAATCGCATGCAGCCGCAGTAACGCCTTGATGACATTGGTCATGGCATTGTCGTTGAACGTGATGCACTTGGCATAGCCGCCGGATGGCGGGGGATAGGCTTGCGGCCAGCCGCCGCTGTCGGAATACTGCGACAACAGCAGAAATTCCCCCACCCGCTCCACCGCCTTCCAGTCTTCTGCCTTGCCCGTGTACTGCCACCAGTCAATCAGAAAATTCAGCGCGCCCGTGGTCGTATCATCATCGAAGGTGCCCATCTTCGGCGTGGGGCCTGCCGGGTTGCCCTCGTGCGGGAAGCCGCCCTCCGGCGTCTGCATCGCCAGCAGCGCATTGCGCGCCGCCCTGGCGTTTGCCGCAAAGGCATCATCGCCCAAAACCTGCGCCGCGCGCAGATAGACGCCCGCCACGGTCGGCGTCGCCGGCGGCTGGATCGTGATCGCATGCTTCGGGATGGGCCGATGCTCGCCCCACATGATGCTGCCATCAAGAGTGTACGCCCGCCCCCAGCCGCCATGCGTTTGCCGCGTCGCCATCGCCGTCAGGGCGCGCCGCAGCGCCTCCTCCGCCTGTTGTTCAAACGACGCTTCCGCCGCCGAGGCGACCCCGGAAAAAAGAATGCACAGCAATGACACGATTCGCATGGCCTGGTTCATCTCTCTCATCTCCTGAAATCGTTTCCTTCGTTCCGTCCGCCATTGTTTCAGAAAAGGCCCGTTCCTGTAAACCGGATTTCATCGCTCATCGCAACAAATCTGAAATAATCAACTTGCCTTGTCCTGGAAGCGGACCGCATAATGCGTCGCGCACACCCGGTGCGGGAAAAAGGGAGAGAAACGCCATGCTGCACATGATTCTGGTTTCCGTAACGCTGTTGGGCGCTGATGACGCTTTTGCGCCGCGCCTGAAGACACTGGCTTTTCACATCGAACGCCTCGACGCTATCACTGTGCCCGAAGCGCTGCGCCCGCAAAAGGAGGCGAAACTGGAGGAACTAAAGAAGCGCGTGGGGGAGGGGGTGGAGTCGGAGGAAGAATTCAATGCGCTCTATAGCGCGATTGACGAGGTGCGGATGTGGCTTTGGGACAACGCTGCATCCCGGCCCGAACGCGCCCCCGGCGATTTTGCCGAGACGCCGGACTACTGGACGGTGACCACGCCGGACCTGCGCCTGCAAGTGCATAAGAAGGACCTGGCGATGGCGGTGAATACGCCTGGGCATGTCTGGCGCTTCCTGCCCTGCGACAACAGCGACATGCAATTTGTCGGGCGTCGGCTCAGTTTCCTGGATGCCACGGATATCGCCGTGGAGGCATTCCATACTGGATACAGTGTTGGCCTGTCGGCCCGGCTGAGGGGCTTCGAGAAAGCCCCTGACCTGGAGGTGCGCTTCTCCGCGCACGTGATCGGCAACGAGATCATATTCGACCTCACGACAAACGACCAATCCGACAACCTGCTTGCTGTCAACTGGCCCAAGGCGCTTGAAACGGGCGACACCGCCGCCGACATCGCCGTGATCCCCCGCATGCAGGGCATGCTGCTGCCCGGCGATTGGCCGCAGCCCATCCACGGCGAAGACCTCAGCAACTCGCGTTCGTTCTACCTCCCCTGGTGGGGACAGATTCAGGACGGGCGCGGCGTGCTCACCATCTTGGAAACCGACGACGACGCCGGCGGCGCGTACCGCCATCCGGCGGGCGGCCCCACCCGCATCGCCCCGCGCTGGTATGCCAGCCTCGAGCGCATGCGCTACATGCGCAGCATCCGCTATGTCTTCGACGACGAAGCGACCTATGTGCGCATGGCCAAGCGTTACCGCCGCTTCGTCATGGAACGCGGCCATTTCGTGTCGCTCCGCGAGAAACTCCTGCGCACTCCCGCGCTCGATGAGGTGATTGGAAAGCCGGTGGTTCACCTGGGCGCGCTGTATCATTTCGTGCCGCAGGCGAGTTTGTTCAACAAAGAGCGCATCGAGAACAATCACGCACTGCAAACCTTCGACCAACTCGCGGAGCAATTGCGCACACTCAAATCCAAGGGGATTGAACACGCTTATGTGCATCTGGACGGCTGGGGGTTCTACGGTTACGACAACGGCCACCCCGATGTGCTGCCGGTCGGCGAGGAACAAGGCGGATGGGACGGCCTCCGCCGCTTCTCCGAGACCTGCAGGGAACTCGGCTATCTCTTCGCGGTCCACGACCAATACCGGGATTTCTACTTCAATGCAGTCTCCTTCGATGACCGCCTCACGGTGACGCGCATGGACGGGAGCCGGGAAGAGCACAGCACCTGGTGCGGCGGCCCGCAGACCATCCTCAGCCCGCGCTTCGCGCCGAAATACGTCCGCAGAAATCATGATCTTTTCGCCGCGCACGGCGTGGAGGTGCGCGGCGCGTATCTGGATGTATTCTCCGTGGTGCCGCTGGAAGAAAGCGCGCAGCCCGCGCATCCCGTCACCCGCACCGACTGCGCCCGCTACCGTCGTGAGTGCTTTGACCTGCTCCGCGTACGCGGCTACGTTGTGAGTTCCGAGGAACCCACGGAATACCTCACGCGCAGCCTCGACCTGGTCCACCACGCCCCTTATGCCACCTACCCCAACATCGGCGGCGGCGACGCCTGCGGCATCCCCGTGCCGCTATACAATCTCGTTTACCACGATTCCATCCTGGTCCCTTGGGAAATGGGCGACGACGGAGGGTGGGGCATTCCCAAGGGGGACGCGGCGTATCTGCATTGCCTGCTGAACGCCGGGCTGCCCTACGTCTGGCCCGGCGCCGACGAAAACGCCATCAAGCGCGTACGCGAAGCCGCCGCGCTTGCGCGCCATTGCGCCCATCTCGAAATGACCAATCACGAGTTCATGGATGAAAGCCGCCGCATCCAGCGCGCTACCTACAACGACGGCACACAGGTCAATGTAAACTTTGAGACCAGGGAGTACAGCATCATCTATGGAGAATGAAAAACCCCTCCTGTCCGTGATTTGTCCCCCGTGGTGCTGCAATAGGCCCTATCCCGGCAAATCATGAACCGCAAGATCATCCTCCGATTTCAGCGCGGGGAATCGCCCGGCAAGGCGGCCCATCTGTACCAGCGATTCGGCAAGCAGTTTCTCGCCCGCGCCCAGCCCGACATAGGTCGGCGTGATCCCGCCGTAACCGCCAAAGGCGGCATCGCGGACAGTGGGAAAATAAGCATGGTATTCGTTGGAGAAACCACATAAGAAAGCGTGGGGGAGGGGCGACTGCGCTTTCAGATCGCGCTGGAATTGAACGAAAATCTCACCCGGCCAGAAAGCAAAAGCAAGTGTCTGATTGATCACGAGAACGCCCAGAGGCACGGAGAAATCGGGCGTCAGATGGCCTATATAGAGGTCGTACATCGGACCATAAGCCTTTTTCAGAATCTCGACCTGCGCCGGGTCTGTGATGTCCCATCGCAAGCCGATCGGCACGCTGCATTCTTCATAGACGATCGAAGGCAGGGCTGCATCCGACGCCGCGGTCGCTTTCCAGGCGGCAATCACCGCTTCCGCCGCCTTGGCGCCTTCCGCGCGCATGGCTTCGAGTCCGCCTTCACCGAGAGGCGTCTTGTCGAGATAGGGATTGATATCACCGCAGGCCCCTTGCAAAAAGAGGCATTCCGCGCCGGTCGCCGCCTTCACCAGCCGCCGCATTTCTCCCGGCCAATCGGCGGAACACCCCATGCTGTCAGGACCGAGAATCACCGGATGGCATGCGTAATGAACCAAGGCGGCGATGGGTTCCCCGGACAACCCGTCAATCCGAATGACGCCCGCCTCTTTGTCCACCGGCGACGTCGGCACGCGCTCCGCGTTGCGCCAACGCATGTAGCATTTCCCATCCCGGATAACGCGACGATTGTGCGCAATATCAATTTCCGCGTGGCCGACACCGATACGCGCCGGACGCAAATCACCCGCCGCTTCAAGAATTGCCTCGCAAATGCTGTTTTCGATGGCCTCGACGTAAGGCAGGCCGGGCAATTCCATGAACGGCGCGCTGTGGGTGTGGCTGGCGCAGAAGACAACGTTCTGAACACCTGCCGCGCGGGCGCGTTCGCGAATCCGGACGCATACCTCCGGGCGCGGAACGCGCCCAAGATCAAGCGTGACCAGTGCCGCGCTTGATATCCCGCATCGCAATACCAGCGCCTGCGCCAACAACGGATCATGCACGCCGTCGGCGAGGCGAACGCCCTCGGAATAGCCCCACAGCGGCGCGCCCATCGGCGGGGTGATTTCGCGCACCGCCACGCCGGCGTAGAGTCCGACATCCGCCTTTTCCGCAGCGCCGGTAGTGCTCGCCGACGCCTGAATCATCGTCACTGCCCCCACTGCCGCCGTCTGTTTCAGGAAAACCCTGCGCGAAACCGTACTCATGAGCCTATCCTCCTCAATTCTCGATTGTTTTCAGAACGAGATACATGACCATACCCTCACCGTTTCCGGGGAATCAATGGTATTCCACCGGCGGTTTATGGTACAAGGTATCCAAAGCAACACCGTAATCCCGACACGCAAGGTGAGGAAAATCATGGGAAAATCCAAGAAAAAGAGAAAAAACATTCCCCCCGCCACTGCGCGCAAACCGCGCCTGAGCATTGTGGCGTGGGTTTTGATTCTGGTGGCGGCATTAATCGCAGGCCGGGTATTGACGGTTGAAATCCCCCATTTCATCGAGCATCAGCGCCAGGGCGCAGCAAGCGTCGCGACCGATACGTCCGCCATTGATTTCAACGCGCCTGCCCTCAGTTTCGACGAAATTCAGAAACAACGCCTGATCATTGACGTTCACGAGCACATTGGTTCGCTGGATTTGGCCCCCATTTATCTCGACATCATGAATGAACTCGGCATCGCGAAAATGTGCTTGATGGGGAGTTCAAAATTCACCCTGACCCTCGACGAATCATATGGATTCACAGAAACAGAAGCCAACAATGACGAACTCATCAAGATTATCGAGCAATATCCGGGACGGTTCGAAGCATGGCCCACCCTGGACCCCACAGACCCTGACAAGTTGGAAAAATTCAAAGCGCTCGTGGCTCGCGGAGCCACCGGACTCAAGTTGTACACCGGCCACGGATATATCACGAAGACTCGCGAATACATGTTTCATCCCGTGGCCATTGACGACCCCGGCATGATGCCGGTCTATGCGTATTGCCAGGAAAACTACATACCCGTCTGCATGCATGTTAATCCATCCAGCGCCGCGCCGGGGTTCGCCCAGGAACTCATCGCCGTACTCACCGCATTTCCCGATATGAAAATCGTCGTGCCGCATTTCATGCTCTCTTCCATCTATTCCGACCGCCTCCGGGAATTTCTGGACACCTTCCCGAATCTCTACACGGACATCAGTTTCGGCGATTTCTTCATGGCCGACGGATTGAAACGCATTTCGCGTTCGCCCAGAAAATTCCGCCAGATTTTCAACGACTATCCCACCCGCATCATGTATGCAACGGATTTGGTGCTGATTAACAGCCCCCGGCAAGACCGACAATGGGTGCGGGAACAGCACCAAGCCTATTTGGACATGCTCACGAAGGAACGCTACACCTCGCTCGCGATTCCCGGCGAAGACCTCCGCGGGCTGGCCCTGCCAAATCACATCCTGGAGCGGGTGCTCTACAAAAACTACCTGGATTTCAGTGCAAAGCGCCCTGAAGGCACGGTCATTAAACGGCAAATTAACTGGGACAAAATGAATCAGGAGCAACTGGACAGGCTGCCTGGTCAAGCCTTTCCGCCGCCGCCCAAGAATTAGCGGTTCCAAATAGGGAAGCAAAGCAGCCAAAACGCGCATTGGACCCGTAGAATGGAAACTACTGTCCCGCGATGCAGTCCGTTGATGATGTCTATTCTTTGTTTTGCCGCGTTGCTGATCGGTCAATGTATTCCGGCGGACGGCAGCGCAGCATCACCGGACGATACCCCTCCGCCGGCTGAATCCTCGGGGCTGGCGCAGTCGCGCGGCGACTGCACCTATGTCGTCCTCCGAACTTTTCCGCACGATCCGGAAGCCTTCACCCAGGGGCTTGCGTTCGACAATGGGGCACTCTACGAAAGCACCGGCCTTCTCCGCCGTTCCACCCTGCGCAAGGTGGACCTGGAAAGCGGCGCGCCTTATCAAATCCGCTATCTGCCGGATACCGCATTCGGCGAAGGCATCGAAGTTATCGGCGACCGCGTCATCCAGTTGACCTGGCAGAACAAGGTCGCCTACGTCTATGACAAAAATACCCTTGATAAAATCGGTGAGTTTTCGTATGACACGGAAGGATGGGGGATCACCCATGACGGCGCGCGCATCATCATGAGCGATGGTTCTTCGCGACTGTATTTTCGCGATCCCCATACATTTGAACAGACCGGCATGGTGACTGTCCGGCACCAGGGCAGTCCCGTCCGACGTCTGAATGAATTGGAATACGCGCACGGCGAGGTCTTGGCCAATGTCTTCCAGACCGATCGCATCGCCCGCATCAATCCCGACACCGGCAATGTCACAGGCTG
>CAZLII010000106.1:0-10113 GCA_964559065.1 uncultured Nitrospirales bacterium
TCCACGTTTTCTTCCCGTCCGTGATCGCTCTGGATAACCTTGATCCGGCCTGCGAGGTCCGCATCTTCCAAGCGTGGAAAGAACAACAACAACCCCAGGGAGCCATAGATTCTTGCGTCCAATTCCTTCGTATGGTCGCCCCCTTCGCCGGGATGCAGGCAGAAGCGACCGTCGCGTGCGTAGTCGGCATTCGACGCTATCGCCTGGATGCTGTCCACAAGCGCGTGGCGTATCCACCGCGGCAGGGTGGAATTCAGCAGGCGCTGCTGCCAATGCTCGATGGCGCGAAAGAAATATCTCACATGCCGGAGGGATTTCTGCGACGTTTCGACTGCGTTGCGCGTTCGGGCCATGTAGGCGCCCCGGGTTCCCGGATACGCCCTTTCCATGCTTGGACAATGCCAGGTGAAGACAAAATCGGCCCTTTGTTCTTCCCTGGGTCGCATGGAACACTCAGCGATAATCGCTCCGCAACGGGGGAAAGCGCCCTGCCTGCGCAAGCCTTTGGAGAATACGCCCTCGGCGATATATGTCCAAAACTCCTCGTGGGCGGACGGCGTCCGGTTGTCCCATTGCAGCAAAGAAATGCGAAATGCGGGATTGTGTCGCATCGCAAGGCACGCGTGGTCGCCAATTTGTTCGGGTTCACTGTTCTCCTGCGAAAAAACCAGCGCATTGTATTCTGGCTCCGGCACTTCCCCTGATTGCTCCGTGGCTAGCGGAGACTGCGGATCGGAACGCGAGAGGTTTTCCTGGATGGCGATGGTCGCTGTGACGATTCTCATTGCAGATGTATCGCCGTGAAATGCGCTCGCGCCGTCCCAATTGAATACCAGCGCCGCGTCCACGGGGTCATTTGTGAGATTTACCAGTCGCATGCTTGAAAAGAAGGCAGGCAGCGAGGACGCTTCATAGTCAAAGGGAATCACGGGGGAAAAGAGGGTCCAGAACACCCGCAAGGGGAATGTCTTGTCTTCGATTTGGAAATGCGCGGCGGGATAGGCGCAGCGCCAACGCAGGCGCGCCGGGGGGGAAGGCATGTTCGCACCGGCGCGCCCCCAGGTGGATTGCAATACGCGCACCGCCGCACCGTGGCTCGTTGCGGCGCGCAGCGCCACAAAACTGTCGGGCGGCAGCGCGTCGGCGACCGAGGCCGGTTTGGGTGCGGCAATGTTGACATCCCGGAAGCGCCCGTCGTCGTGTATGCGGATGGAACCCGCACCGATGCCCCCCAATGGCAGCGACGTCTCTGCTCGCAACGCTTCCGGGTGCTGTTCCTTTGGCATGATCACCCGCTTGTTTCCTCGCCTTCTTCTCCGTGATGGCCCTTTTCCAGGAGCCATTTTTCCATGACGACGGCATTTTCCGGACAGCGCGAATAATAACCGCGCCGCACGCCAATGACGGAAAAGCCCAGGCGTTCATACAGCGTGCGCGCGGCGGCATTGCTTTCGCGCACTTCCAGTCGCATCACCATTGCGTTGATGCGCGCCGCTTCTCGCAGTAAGTGTAACATGATGTTCGTCCCGAAACCCTGCCGGCGATATGGCGACGCCACGGTAAGTTTGGTGATATGCGCCTCTCCCGCCGTAAGCCAGAATCCCCCATAGCCGATCACTTCCGTTTCCAGCATCGCCACATGGAAATGCGAGGCGGGATTCACCACTTCCTGATTGAACATGCCCGGCGTCCATGGATCGGGATAGGACTGCTCTTCAATGGCAAGTAGATGCGGCAGGTGCGCAAAAGCGATCCGCACAAAATGCGGCGATGGTTCGGTCGGATTCATGTCCCTTGCCCGTCGTGGAGCGGCGGACCGCCGCGACGGGCGCGTGCGTCGCGGCTCATTTCCGCTTGCGATAGCCGGATATAGACAGGGGCGACGCGCCCGGCATCGGCGCTTATTCCGGTTCCCAATAGGTGCAGCGCCTCCGCCGCTACCGCCGCCGCCCGGGGCACAGAACAAAACGCGGGCGCAAAAAGCGCTTCAGGAAGCCGTGCAAGAATCCGATTCTTGTAAAGCGCCGCACCGTCACCAAGAAACCATACTGGCCCCGACACGTCCGCCAACAAGTCCTCAACACTGCCCACGCGGTCGGAAAAAATCTTCTCGCGTTCGCCTCTGACATAGCGATACGCGGAACCGTAAACCTCTTTCATCCGCGCGTCAAGCAGGGGACAGACGACACTGTCCTGAAGTGGCAACAGGCGGGACATGGCATCCAACGTGGGCACACCGACCAGCGGCAGCCCCCGCGCCAAAGCCAACCCTTTCCATGCCGACACGCCGATGCGCAGCCCGGTAAACGAACCGGGGCCGACAGATACTGCCAGAGCGTCCACATCAGAAAGGGTATGTCCGGATTCCGCGAAGACCCAATCCACGGCCCCCATGAGCCGCTCGGCGTGCAGGCGCCGGCATTCCACCACCATCTCGGCCAGCACGGCCGCGTCCATGGCGCCGGCTTCCCCACGACAAAGCGCCACTGTGTTGATGCTTGTGCTGGTGTCCACCGCGAGGATGATGCTCATAGCGGTTCCTGTGCTTCCGCATACAGCCGCCGTGCTGCGCATCTGCGGACAGCGATGACCAATGCAGGATGCCTGTCAACCTTCTTGCAGAGAAGCGGTCGGTTCGGAAGATTCCGGCGCCATGGTGGCGGAAGGCTCCGTATCCGCACTTTCCAGCGGTTTTCCCTTGCCCACCTCTTCCTTCATCTTTTTGCCGGGGCGGAACGTCACAACGCGCCGCCTGGGCACCGGCACCTGGTCGCCTGTGCGCGGGTTGCGTCCGATGCGCGACGCCCGCGTCTTTACTTCAAAGACCCCGAAATCGCGCAATTCCCAGCGATGCCCCTCCGCCAGTGATTCCGCGATCGTTTCAAAGGCGCCCTCAATAATTCGCGCCACGTCGTTTTGCGTCATCCCCAGTCTGTTCGCCACTTTGATTACGAGTTCGCGCTTGGTCATCGTCACGGGAACGCACCCTCCTTCCTGCACACACTCATCCGAGCGCCTGAACCCGAAACGGGTCCCGCGTTCGCGCAATGATTTGCCATTATACGCAGCATCAGGCCAACATACAAGCCATTACATGCGCTTATCTTATTCACAGGTGTCACCGCAAAATCAAGAAAAATATCAGGGAGGCGCGCGTTGCAATCCCCCGCTGCGTTCCGTATCGTGTGGGAATGGAAGAAAACACAGCGCGGCGCGAGTGCCGTCCGCGCTGACGATATGCAAGACGGGAGGACGCGAAGGATGAAAATACACGGTATCGAGATGGCTCCCGATGCGTTGCGGCGGCGCGTCGGCAATATGGACCAGGTCGCGGGGGTGCGGATTGTTCTGCTTGACGACGGCAATGAACGCCCTGCCCGCGCCGCGTTGTTCCATACGGGGTCGGGTCTTGAGTTTAGCGTGCTGCTGGACCGCTGCATGGACATTCCATCCGCGCGATATCAGGGCAAGGCGATGGGTTGGCGCTCCACCGTGGGCGATGTTGCCCCGGCGTATTACGAGGCGGCGGGCATCCGGTGGCTGCGCAGTTACTTCGGCGGCCTGCTCACCACCTGTGGTCTCGGCAATGTCGGTGCGCCGGATCCTGAAAGCGTCTTCAACGGACAGGGCTTGCATGGGCGCATCGGCCACATGCCCGCAAAGAATCTCAAGGTCACCCAGGAATGGCGCGACGGGGATTATGTTTTGAGTGTTTCCGGAGTGATGCGGGAAACGGTGCTGTTCGGCGAGAACCTCACCATGACCCGCACCGTTTACACAAAGATGGGGGAGAAGCGCTTCTGGATTCAGGACGTGGTCGTCAACGAAGGCTTTCGGGAAGCGCCGCTGATGCTGCTCTATCACTGCAATATCGGATGGCCCGCCCTCGACGAAGGGTCTGCCATCCTCACGCCCAGCCGTTTTGTCGCGCCCCGTGACGAAGAGGCGCGCAACGGCGTTGAGCGATGGAACCGCATTGAACCGCCTACCCATGGGTATGCCGAAAAGGTGTACTACCACGATATGAAACCTGAACGAGACGGCTCGGTGATGGCGGCGATTGTCAACAACCGCTTCAGCAACGGCGACGGTTTCGGCGTCTATGTCCGGTACAACAAACGTGAACTGCCGCGTTTCGTACAGTGGAAAATGATGGGCGAGCAGGACTACGTTGTTGGACTTGAGCCCTGTAATTGCGGTGTGGAGGGCCGCCAGGCCGATGAAAGTCGCGGCTTGCTGCATCGGCTCGCGCCCGGAGAACAACGCACCTTCAATCTCGAATTCGGCGCGCTCACCACAAAAGAAGAACTGAAAAAAACGCGCGCGGCATGCGCCGCCGTAAAGACCAGAATCGTAGATAGTTACACCCGTTTCGTAAAGCCGCCCGTTGTGAACGGATAATTTTGTCTTGAGAGGTTCTTGCAAAACCTTCCGTGGCATGGGCGTCCCGCCCATGAAACACGGGCAGGATGTCCGTGCCACATTGGATCGCAGCAGGTTTTGCAAGCGCCTCCTGATGGTGTCGTATAGGGAGGCGGACAGCGGATAAGAAAAGTCGAAAATCGAGCAAAACCCTCAAAACAAACAAAGATTTTTTACTGGACATTCATAGGTTTTTATGTTAATCTAGTGAGGCTTATGAGCAGGTATGCACCCGCTTAGGGGTTATCCCGCTAATAATAAAGAGGGCGTAAGGATGCAACGGGGAGAAAAGTCTTCCTTTTTGAGGAAGAAGCACCCACACCGTGTGGAGAAGCGGCGCGCGGAGCGGGTGACGGTCGCCATGAAGGTGTCGCTTCAGTCGAAGAATCCGGTAAACAGAGGGACCATTGTTGGGCCGGCGATTGTTCACGATATCTCGCTGCTTGGGGCGTGTATGACTACGCGGCATGATCTGCAACCGGGGGAGGAAGTGGACATCCGCATTCCCACCGATGCCTGCCCGGTGGATTTGGGATTGCCGTCGTATCTGTCGGGCCGCGCGCTGGTGCGTCGCGTCGAGGACGCGGCAGGAAACAGCCGACGCATCGCCATGAGTTTTCTGCCGTCCTTGGCGCAGAGCATGGAATTCGCCTTCTATATGGCATATCTTCTTGGGCTCCGTTCGGAAACGGTCACAGCGTATTGAACGGCCCGCCGATTTTCACAGCAACGATTTGCCTTCAAATTCCTCCGGCACGCGCGCGCCAAGATACGTCAACGCCGTGACGCCCAGGTCAATCAGTGAGGCATCCAGCGCGAGTTTTTGATTCGAGAACAGGATGCCGGGCGTGATCGCCACATCGGAACTGGCATGTTCGCCGCTCCACTTGTCGAGATTCGGCTCAAAAACCTCTTTGGGGGCCGCCCCGGAAGCGGATGCCTTCGCGGTCTGATAGCCTTCGGCGTAGCCCAACTGGATATCCGGAGTGTCAATGGCCGAGAGTCCCTTCGCGTTCACGGTGGTGTACACCGCGTTCAAGACCTTGTCGCCGGTTTTCGGGTCCCTGACAGCAAGCAGTTTTTCCTTGAGTTCCTCCAGCAGCGCCGGGGCATCCTCAGGATCAACAATGCCCTGTCCTTCGCGTCCTTTCATGTTGAGGAAAATCATGCCGAGACCCAGCGCGTAAGCCCTGGTCCGCGACCAGTCGAAATCCTGCAGGAACCGCTTGTCCGTAAAGGCAGTCTGCGGGTCGCTCTGGCCTTTGACCGCAAGATAGCCGTTGCGCACCAGCCATGTATTCACGCTGAATCCATAGCGGAAACTGTGGAAACCATGGTCGGACATGACCATAAGCAGGTCGTTGTCCTTCATTCGCGTCATCACCTTGCCCACAATATCGTCCATTTTGATGTACGTGTCTTCAACGACCCGTCCGTATTTCGCCGCCATTTCCGGCGTGTACAGCGGATGCTTGGGGTCGCGGTAGGCCCAGAACATGTGCGACACGCGGTCCGGCGCGGTCCAGCCCGCCAGCAGCAAATCAAAGCCGCCCCGGTCCATTTCGTCCAGCGTCAGTTGCTCGTTCCAGGCCATGGTTCGTCGCACGTCTTCCAGAAACATGTCTTCGGTCATGTCATGCTGTTGCAGCGCCTTCGTGTCGTATGCCCAGCCGATGGTCTTGTACAGGCCGTAGCGATCCGCCAATTCAGCCGCGTATTCATCCGGGTGGCTGATCGGAATCATTGGTTCACGCGGGTGGTATTGCAGGCAGGTCATGTACAAGCGGATGGGACGTTCGACCTCCATCACGTGGAAGCGGCTGATCGCGCGCACGGCGTATTTCGGGGAAAGTTCAAAGGTCCATTCCAGCCATTCGGACCATTCGCCTGCACCGAGTTCCGCCTTTTGTCCCTGCACCTCAATGGTGAGGCGCCTGGCCGCGCGGTCCACCGTGACCATGACCGGCACCTCCGCGTAATCGGTTCTGGAACCGGGAATCGCAATGCCCGGCGTCATCACCGTCGCCGTATCCCCGTCAAACATCAGCGGCAGCCTGACCCCGCCCGCCATGGATTCCTGCTTTTCAAAATCCTCGGAAAAAGCGAAGTAGGTGCTTTGCGTGCCGCGAATGTCCTGCACGTCCAGACCGCACAACTGGCAACTGTGCTCGCCAAGGTTTTCAGCGGGATAAGCAAACGGTACAATCAACGATTTCACCCGGAAGCCCTGATCGCCCGCCACCTTCCAGAAGGATTCCCCCTTGCGGTGGCTCACATATTCCAACGGCTCCTTCAACGAACCGTCCGGAAGCAGGTCGGGACGCTTCGCCGCGCCGAAACCGACCCCCGGAAGGTAGTTCTGCGGCGTCCGCCGCAGGAAATCGAAAACACCATGATTCACCGGCGTCCTGCAGGTGGCGAAATTGGACCACGCGGTCGGTGACTGCGGCGGATTGCTCGAAGCCAGGGACTGAAAACTGCCCGACGCCGTCAGTTTCGACATGTTCGGCAGTTCTCCCGCTGCCATCATCTGACCGGCAATCCCGGGGTCCACACCATCAAAACCAAGAATGATCACCCGGCCTTTCGATTCCGCGTTCCCAAGACCCGACCAAAACATAAACAGCGCCGCCGCCAGCAGACCCATCCCATAAACCCGCATGCCAAACACTCCTTTCTCATGTCACATTTTGCGCCGACGGGGTATAATATCGCCCTTAATGATAATATATTATCATTTTCAGTGACTATTGGCAACTGTCGGAAAACGCTTGTAGCAGGCGAGAGGATAACAACACCTCAAGAACCTGAAAGGCAAAAGAAAGGAAAAAAGGGTTTTTAGAGAGCGATGTGCATAAACTCGGGCGGGTCGCCGCAGATTTGCATCATCGGATAGGATGCCACACAATGGTGCGTATAAACATGCAAATCCAATTACAAAGGACCAACGATTATGAAAGAGATTAGCAGACGCCGGATGCTGGGTGCGTTGGCGGCGGGCGGGGCGATGTTCGGAATATCAGGGGCAGGCCCCCACGCGCGGGCGCAAGGGGAAGATGCCGCCGGACAGGCGGCTGCCCGTCCGCCGAACATCATCTTCATGCTCGCCGATGATTTGGGTTACGGCGATCTGGGGTGCTACGGGCAGGATCGCATCAAGACGCCGCACCTGGACCGGATGGCGGCGGAAGGCATGCGTTTCACCAATGCCTATGCTGGGAGCACGGTCTGCGCGCCGTCGCGCTGCGTATTGATGACCGGGCTGCATACCGGCCATTGCTGGGTGCGCGGCAATAAACTGGTGGCGCTGCGCCCGGAGGATGTGACGGTGGCGGAGGTGCTGAAACGGGCCGACTATGCGACATGCCTGGCGGGGAAATGGGGTCTGGGCGAACCGGACACGACAGGCATCCCCAACCGAAAGGGTTTTGACGAGTTCTTCGGGTATCTGAATCAGCACCACGCGCACAACTATTATCCCGAATACCTCTGGCGCAATGAGGAACAGGTGCGCCTGGAAGGCAACGTGGAAGTCAAGCCGAACATCACGTCCCATCGCGCGCAGTATGCGCCGGACCTGATCACGAATGAGGCGCTGTCGTTTATCGAACGGCATCGCGACAGGCCGTTTTTCCTTTACTACTCCACGATTATCCCCCACGCCAACAATGAATTGGGCCGGGAATCCGGCGACGGCATGGAAATCCCCTCCGATGCGCCTTACACCGAGGAGTCGTGGCCGCAGGTGGAGAAGAACAAGGCGGCGATGATCACGCATATGGACAACGACATCGGGCGGATTCTCGCGCGGATCAAGGAACTGGGACTGGACGAGAATACCATGATCTTTTTTTCCAGCGACAACGGCCCGCACCGCGAGGGCGGCGTTGATCCCGATTTCTTCAACAGTTCCGGGCCGCTGCGCGGCATCAAGCGCGACCTCTATGACGGCGGCATCCGCGTGCCAACCATCGCCAGGTGGCCAGGCAAAATCCAGGCGGGCGCGGTTTGCTCGTTGCCGTGGGCCTTCTGGGACTTCCTGCACACCGCAGCGGACCTCGCAGGCGTGGATGCGCCGCCGGGACTGGACGGCATCTCCATCGCGCCCACGCTGCTCGGACGCGACGCGGCGCAGCCGCTGCACGACCATCTGTATTGGGAGTTTCACGAGGGCGGCTTCAAGCAGGCCGTGCGCATGGGGCGCTGGAAGGCCGTGCGGCACGGCCCAGGCGCCGAAGTGGAAATCTACGACTTGGAAGAAGACCTTGGAGAAACGCGCAATCTCGCTTCCGCTCACCCTGAGCTTGTTGCCCGCGCCAAGGCGCTCTTCAAATCCGAACGCACCGACAACCCGCACTGGAAAGTATAAAGTTTGGAGTACAGGCTTCAGCCTGTCGGGCTGATGATGTCTCCGATAACTTTGCAAGTACCTTCCCTTCGTTCCCAATGCAATTTCGGAACGCGAGGGAACCGTTCACGGGTTACTCCGTCGTTATGAATCGAACACTGTCCCCGGTTCGCACTTCAATAGCGCCAGCAAGTTCAGGTCCCAAGTTTTCTCTCTTCTTTCGGGAGACATACAGCATGGCTTCAAAAGAAGCCGTAGGCGCCGACGCATCCAGCAAGAACGTTCCGGCGGGAATGGTATAGGTTCCGGAATCCACAACCTGCTGCAAGAATCCATTGACGTATTCGCCCCTTGGTACATAGACCGTTACCACGCCATCTTCAACAGGATTGGTCCAGGCGACGTCCAAGTCCGCAGCGCGGGATATCCAGGTTTCCGCTTCGGGACTGGTTATTACAAGTGGGGGGATGGTGTCCACAGTCGAATCATAGGACGTGCCATCGCCGCGGGTGAAAGTAAACGTATATTGTTCCGCCGGCGGGATCGTGACGGAATAGTAGTCGGCAATGGGGCCTCTCTTGCGCGACATGGTGATGCCATTCACCATGATGGCGTCAAAATGAGTCAGGACAAGATAAACGGGGGTCCCCGGAATCGCCCTATACGTCCAGAAGGAGGCTGTGGCCGTAGCCACTGTTTCGGAAACTTCCACCCCGAAATCGAATACAATCTGGTCGGTTGCATAATTTCCTGAATCTGCCGTATAGCATCCGGTCAGCCATCCAAGACACAGACAAAACATAAGCGGGGCAAAGAGCCTGTTCATCACATCTTTTCTGTTGCTTTCCTTGTTTTTCATTTCATCGTTCCTCCATCGGTTTCCAGAGACTTATAGATGTTGTCGAAAAGCGCTTGCGATATCAGACCGCAAGCCTACCACATCCAACTTGTTTGTCAATACTGCCTGCCAAACAAGTCTTGGTCAGATTCCCGATGCACAAATTATCCCCTCTGACTTCTTATTGATCATCAGGTCTTTCTGATTACAATACAACTAGTGCTCTCATTTCGTTTCACGGGTGTGTAATGGATAGTATGTAAGCGGAGGCATTTGCGAAATGGGCATTCCTGACGCCGACACCACCAAGAATCCCGGATATTTCCCCTTCGTATGTAAGAAAACAGCCCATTTCGCAAATGCCTGAAGCGTTCACGCAGTTGCAATCGCATGTAATCCGCCAAATAATGTGTCTGGCCTTGACCAGCGTGCTGCATATGGTTGTCGAACTTGTAAAGATGCCTGTCAATCTTGACAATAGCGTTGTGGAAAGTGATCTGTAGGC
>CAZLII010000107.1:0-9971 GCA_964559065.1 uncultured Nitrospirales bacterium
GTCGGCGGCGCAGCCGCTGCTGTATTCGCTGAAGATGATCTCCTCGGCGGCGCGGCCGCCCATGCTCATGCGGATGGTGGCCTCGCACCATTTCTTGGTGACGTTGTGTCGGTCCTCTTCGGGCAGGGTGCTGGTCAGGCCGAGGGAGGGGCCGCGCGGGATGATGGTGGCCTTGTGGATGGGGTCGGCGTCGGGCAGCAGCCTGCCGACCAAAACATGTCCAGCCTCATGGTACGCGGTGGCCATTTTCTCCTTAGGGCTGAGCACGAGGCTGCGCCGCGCCGGGCCCATGAGCACCCGGTCCTTGGCGTCCTCGAAATCAATCATGTCCACCTTTTCCTTGCCTCGCCGCGCGGCGAGCAGGGCTGCCTCGTTGACCATGTTTGCGAGGTCAGCCCCGGAAAAGCCGGGCGTGCCCCGGGCCAGCACGCTGGTGTCCACTTCCGGCGTCACCGGCACCTTCTGGTTCTTGATGTGGATGTCGAGGATGGCCCTGCGGCCCTGAATATCGGGATTGGCCACGACGACCTGGCGGTCGAAGCGGCCGGGGCGCAGCAGCGCCTTGTCCAGCACATCGGGCCGGTTCGTGGCCGCCATAAGGATGACGCCGTCGTTGGTGTTGAAGCCGTCCATCTCGACCAGCAACTGGTTCAGGGTCTGCTCGCGTTCGTCATGGCCGCCGCCGAGACCGGCGCCGCGCTGGCGGCCGACTGCGTCTATTTCGTCAATGAAAATGATGCAGGGGGCGTGTTTCTGGCCCTGTTGGAACAGGTCGCGGACCCGGCTCGCGCCCACGCCCACAAACATTTCCACAAAGTCCGAACCGCTGATACTGAAAAACGGCACGCTCGCCTCGCCGGCCACGGCCCGCGCCAGCAGGGTCTTGCCCGATCCCGGCGGCCCCACCAGCAGCACGCCGCGCGGAATCTTGCCGCCCAGCCGCGTGAACCGTTTGGGGTCCTTCAGAAATTCGATGATCTCCTGCAACTCCTCCTTCGCCTCGTCCACCCCCGCCACATCGCTGAAGGTCACCGCCTTCTCGCTCTGGTTCGCCATGCGCGCACGGCTCTTACCGAAGGACAATGCCTTGTTGCTCCCGCCCTGCATCTGCCGGAACATGAAGAACCAGAACAACCCGATGATCAGCAGGAGCGGCAGGATGTTGATGAGGAACCCCTGCCATAAGGTGTTGTCCACGGCGAACTTATACTCGATCTGCCGCGACTGGAGTTCCCGCTTCCACTCCTCCTTGAAATCCGCCGTCAGGAACTCCATGGACTTCTGGTTGTCCACCGGCTCCTTGAACTTCGCGATCACCTTCCGCAGATCGTCGCCCGCAGGCTTGATCAACACCGAAGCAATGTTGTCCTTCTCCAACTGATCCACGAAGTCCGGCTCCAGCAATTCCCGCTGCGCCCGTTTCATCGCGGGGAAATTGGACAGCGCCAGCACGACGATGATCAGCAGCACGATCCAGAAGGACACCTGCTTGAAAAAACCGTTCATGATGCTCTGATACGCCTTTCCGCGCGCCGCGATGCACCCGCGACCGCCACACGATTCAATAAATCATACCACACCCGGCCCGTGGGAACAATCCCAACCCCGCAGAAAACGCATAATTCCGATGGATCAACAATGCCCGATTTGGAAAGAAAGGCCTGCCGCCCAGCCCAAAAAAACTGGCATGACCTTCAAGTAAGGTCATGCCAGCCTGTCAACAATCACTCTTACGCCAATGGCCCGTCAGGGAACCACGCGGACGGTGTCCGACCCGGCAAAGGATGTGCCGTCTTTAAGCAGGCCCGTCAAGGTCAGGGTGCTTTCCGGCGGCGCCACGATCGCTTTGACGTCGTCTTCATTGAAACCCGCCACGAGGTTGCCCCGTGAATCGGCCCAGGTGCCCGTAGCGGGAATGCCGTCGAGTTCAACCGTCGCGCGGTCCACTGTCGTCAACTTGATCGCCGTATGCACCACAACCTTGCCCCCCTGGTAGGAACTCAAGAGCATGGTCTGGGGCGAAACCGCTACCCCCAGCGGATCATCCGTGCGTTCATTGCACAACGCATCGCATGCGAAAACGCCAACGACTACAAACAGAATCATGATGGTGCGAGAAATCGTTGCCATGGTCTGAAATTCCTTTTTTGTTGGAGAACTATTGCACCCAAATCCTACACCAATAATGTTACCATAAACTCAGTCATATTGGAAGAAAAAAATTGCAACGGCGCCGCGAAAAAATAACACTATGCCGATTGCAATGCTTGGGCATTCGCCTCGCATGATGTTGCGGCCAGCCGCCGCCGAAGCCAAACCGGATCTGACCGCTCTCATTCACGACCGAAGGTTAACAAGCGAGGAAGCGCATTTCATTCATTTGGATGGGGAATTAATCCATTTCCCTGCGTTTTCTCCCGGGTGTTATCATAGCGCGACGCAGGAGGAGCAACGATGTCGAATGTGGACAAAGATGTTTTGGGAACGATACTCCGTGATGTGCGCGTTTTGATTGAGGATCAGGCGCGGCGCTCGCGGGGGAAATTGCTGGTGTCGCCGGAGGTGGCGGAGATGCTGGATTCGATCTGCCCGCCCCGTGCGGCGGATGCGCCGTCCGCACCGGCGGCGCAGGAATATCCCGACGCGGCGGAACGCCTTGCAGCGCTGGGCGCAATTGAAGACGAAGTGCGCGCCTGCACGAAGTGCGGACTGAGCCGGAGTCGAACCAAGACGGTCTTCGGCGTGGGCAATCCCAACGCGGAACTCGTCTTCGTCGGCGAGGCGCCGGGAGGCGAGGAAGACCGCCAGGGCATGCCGTTTGTGGGCCGCGCCGGCCAGTTGCTCACGGACATCATCGTGAAGGGCATGAAACGCCGCCGCGAGGACGTCTATATCTGTAATGTGATCAAATGCCGCCCGCCGGAGAACCGCGACCCCAGCCCGGAAGAAGTCTTCTACTGCGAGCCGTACCTGCTGCGCCAGTTGGAGATCATCCAGCCGAAGGTGATTTGCGCGCTCGGGCGCGTGGCCGCGCAAACCCTGCTCAAGAACACCACGCCCATCGGCCGCCTCCGCGGCCGCTGGTACGCCTACCACGGCATCCCCCTCCGCGTCACCTATCACCCGGCCTATATCCTGCGATGCGAACCCAACCCGGAACGCTTGAAGGCCGAAAAGCGCAAGGTCTGGGACGATGTCAAGGAAATTCTCAAGGTGCTCGACGGCGACGCCCCGGCAATAGGATGACATCCCCCCTCGTTGCACCGCTCCCTCGGTGCAACGCAGCATTATATTGTCGTACTCAAGACAACACCCTTGGCTTTTGACATTAGCAGCGGATGCTCCTAGAATGCTTGCTAACCAGCCCGGGCAGGATGCGGACAGGAGCATGCAGAAGATGTGCAATCCGCACAGATATACCGGGTAATATGGCTTATTTAGGAAGGTGATGATGGCAATAAGTAGTGCCCGTAGACAATACCTTGCAGAAAACAGCATCTATAATATGGATGCGCTCGACGGTATGGCACAGGTCGCTCCAAAATCAGTGGACCTTATTATTACGGACCCGCCATTCGCCATTGATTTCAAGGCGCAACGCTCGAACTACAATCGAACCGGCAGCCGCGTATTGGAGGGATACAACGAAATCCAAGCGCACGACTATGCCGAATTCTCTCAGAGATGGATTTCTTTGGCAAAGAACTGCTTGAAACAGTCCGGCGCGATGTACATCTTTTCCGGATGGAACAACCTGAAGGATATTCTGATCGCCATTGACGAAGCCGGATTGACGCTTGTCAACCATATCATTTGGAAATACCAATTCGGGGTGGTTACCAAACGAAAGTTCGTCACATCCCATTACCACTGCCTCTATGTGTGCGTGGATGATGAAAAGCGCAAGTTTTTTCCGTTTGCAAGATATCCGAAGGACGCACGCAATCCTGATGGCGGCTCCGCGCATTATCGCGACAAAGAGGACGTCTGGCAGATACAGCGTGAGTACTGGACCGGCGACAAGAAAACCCCTACCAAACTGCCCGCGGAAATCATCCGCAAGACACTTGCATATTCAAGTGAGCGGGGTGATTTGGTGCTTGATCCTTTCCTGGGTTCCGGGCAAGTGGCCGTTGTATCCAAAATCGAAGAACGGCGCTATATCGGCTTCGAAATCGCGAAGGAGTACTTTGATTTTGCCCAGGAACGGCTGGTAAGCGGCAGATACCGCCTTGATGCCGACGATAAGATTCCAGACATTCGGGAAGAGTACCAAGACACTTTGTTCCCGATCGCCATAAACGACAAAGATGGACACTCTTAATGATGATTTCTGCAACGCGAGATGTTTACGAATGACATTTGATGAATGGCTGCGTTCTTACCCATGGCTTAATGACCTTGGACGTCAATGTATCGTAAGCGCCGACCTTGATGGGGTCGCTTGTTCTCTGCTGCAATCCCTCAAATGCAATTGGAACACTGTGGGAATCTATGACGGAAAATTTCTCGCCCTTTATAGAGAAATCAACGAGATTGACTGGGAACAGGTAATATTCGTTGATGTAGAGATTCTTCGCCCCGATATCCATTCAATAGGAAATCACCTCTTTGCGATTGATAATGCACATGTTGTTCGCTTACGGAGCGATTTCCCCAAGTGCATGAATCCCAATCTTTGGCGGCGAATCAATGTCAACGATTCTTTTCAGCGGAAGTATCCGTTCAGCACATTGCCGCTTTTTCTGGCTGCCCATGCCTTGCAAGACGATGCGTTCGATCTGGACAGATTCTGGATGGGCTTGGCGCTACACACGGATTCATCCTTCACAAACGCCGCGCATTATCAGGCCAACGCGCTCGATTGGCTTGCGGCCATGGACACGAATGGGGCATCGCCGGGCCTGGATCGGATGTGCCGATTACTGAAACGAGTGCCGGGACAAAGCATGCTGGCGCTTCTCAATGAAGTGCAGACATGGATTGGCGCAGCAGGCTTTGGTGCAAAGCAACGAGCGTGTCGCTTTGATCCCAGCGTTGATTCCGATAATGTCCGTATTGCGGCGCTGGTAAACCGTCTGTTTGCCGAGCTGGATCAACGCGCAGATTTGCCCTTTGGCCAGATGCCCGTATACAGGGAAGAATTCCGAACAGAGATCTTGCCCAACGACGCGAAGAGTCGCCGAAAAAGATCATTCGAGAATGCCTCTGCACAACGAGTTATTTCTATGGCCGCAACGGCCCGATCGGACAAGGGTCTCAGCGTGACTTATCCCAACTCAGATACGCCAATCATTTATCTGCGCTGAACTTCCACATCGTCCCCTCGTTGCACCGCGCCCGCGGTGCAACCGTACCCCCTTCTCCCCCTCGTTGCACCGCTCCCGCGGTGCAACGTACCATTGAGGCGCTCCTGCGCGTACCATTGAGGCGCTCCCGCGCCGAGAAAGAAGATGCAGTGGCAATACGAGGATACCGTCTGGCAACACAATGTAACGAAGAGCGCGGCGCGGCGCGCCGCAGTCGGTCGTGACACGGCGGGAGCGGTGTCACGAGGTTTGATATATGGCGAAACGACAGCATGAAGAATCCATTGCGGGGGACGCGCCGCCGCGCGTGCGTTGGCGGGATTCGCTGTATTTCAGGGTGATTGTGTTGTGCGTGGTGCTGTTGTTGTGCCTGTTCGGGTCGGCGGCGATGATCACGCGGTATTTTTTCATCGAAGCGATCCGCGAGATGGAGGCGCAGACCAGCGAGATCGCGGAGAGCATCACGCTGCAATTCGAGGAAACGCCGGACATTGACTACGGTGACCTGGAACAGAAGATGATGGACCTGCACCGGGGCTTTGAAATTGAGATTCAGCCCTACAGCGGCGAGATCGGCGACGCCTCGTTCACCATCGAACCCAGGGGCGGGGGCCGCCTGACGCGCGTGGCGCGCGTGCCGCTGCGCAGCGGCGACCGGCATCTGCTGCTCACCGCCACGGTGACCATCGTGCCGCAGGTGGAGATTCTCCGCGCGTTCACCCACCGCGCCGTGGCCGCGCTGGTGGCGCTGTTTCTGCTGACGTTGGCGCTGATGGTCTATTTCATCGCGCGGGCGCTGCACCCGCTGAGCCGCCTCTCGGCGACCTGCGCCGCGATCTCGGCGGGCGACCTGCGTCCGGTCAGCACGCGGGGCGCAACGGGAGAAATCTTCGCGCTGGAGGAAACCTTCAACCGGATGGTGCAGTCGCTGCGGGAGAAGGAACTGGTGGAGGCGAAACTGCGGCAGGCGCAGCGGCTCTCGGCGCTGGGCAACCTCGCGGCGGGGGTCGCGCACGACGTGCGCAACCCGCTCAACGCGATCAAATTGCTGGCAAGCCACGCGCTCGACACGATCAGCGAGGACGCTGATGGGCGCGCCGCGAAACCCCTGCACACGATCCGGCAGGAGGTGGACCGGCTGGAGGGCATCGTGTCGAGTTTCCTGTCGCTGGCGAAGGAGACGGAACTGCGCCTGGAGCCGCATCGCGTGGATGCGCTGCTGGAGGAATGCGTGCAGTTGTTCCGGCAGGACGCCGAGGACCGGCAGTTGCGGCTGATTGCGGAGTTGCGCGCGGGCGACACGCGCCTGATGATTGACCCCAAGCACTGGAAACGCGCGATTCTCAACGTGCTGCTGAACGCGCTGGAGGCCAGCCCGCCGGGGGGCCGCGTCCGGCTTTTCTCGCGCATCACCGACAGCGCGTGCGAGGTGGAAATCCGCGACGACGGCCCGGGCCTCGCGAAGGAGGTCGCGGACCGCGTGTTTGACCCATATTTCACGACCAAACCCGGCGGGACGGGACTGGGCATGTCCATCACGCGCGGCATCATTGAAGAACACGGCGGCGGCATCGAGTTTGCAAGCGCGCCCGGACAGGGCTGCCAGGTGCTCATCACGATGCCGCTGGAGAAAACGAAAGCGCCATGAACCAACGCATTCTCATCACCGAAGACGACCAGACGCAACGCGACATCATTGCAGACATCCTGGACCTCGCCGGATACCCGACACAGGCGGTCGCGTCCGGCGAGGAAGCCCTCGACGCGCTGCGCGAGGAAGATTTCGACCTGCTCCTGACCGACATGAAGATGCCCGGCATGGACGGGCTGGAACTGCTGCGTCAGGCCAAGCGACTGCGCCCCAACCTGGATGTCGTTGTCATGACCGCCCACGCCACCATCAAGACGGCGGTCGCCGCGATGAAAGAAGGCGCCGCCGACTACCTGGAAAAGCCCTTCGACAAGGAAGAACTCCTCCATGTGATTGGCCGCAGCCTGGAGCGCGGCGACCTGCGCCGCCGCAACCTGCGCCTGAGCGAACTCGTTTCCGACGGCGTTGCGCTGGGCAACATCATCGGCGAAAGCCAGGCGATGCAGCGCGTCTTCGAGCGCGTGCGGCGCGCCGTGCGCGTCACCAGCACGGTGCTCATCTCCGGCGAATCGGGCACGGGCAAGGAACTCATCGCGCGCCACATCCATTTTGAAGGACCGCGCAAGAACAAGCCGTTCATCGTGGTCAACTGCGCCGCCATCCCCGACAACCTCGTGGAAAGCGAACTCTTCGGCCACGAAAAGGGCGCGTTCACCGGCGCGGAAACGAGCCGGGCCGGAAAATTCGAGATCGCCGACGGCGGTACCCTTTTCCTCGACGAGATAGGCGACATGCGCCTCGAAAGCCAGGCGAAACTCCTGCGCGTGCTGCAGGACGGCGTGGTCGAGCGCGTCGGTTCAGCCAAGACCCGCCAGGTCAACGTCCGCGCCATCGTCGCCACCAACCGCAATCTCAAGAAAGCGGTGGAGGACGGCGCATTCCGCGAGGACCTCTATTTCCGCCTCGAGGTGCTCACCATCGAACTGCCGCCCCTGCGCGACCGCATGCAGGACCTGCCGCTGCTGGTCAGCCATTTCCGCGAGAAACTGTCGAAAAAACTCGGCATCCCCGCGCCGCCGATTGGGGCCGATGTATTCGAAGCCTTCCGCCGCTACCGCTGGCCCGGCAATGTCCGCGAGTTGGAGCACACCCTGGAGCAGTTGTTCGTGCTGTCCGATGGACGTCCCGTCACCGTCGAGGACCTGCCGGAAAAACTCCGCGAACCCGCTCCCGCGCCCGGCACATTCGCGCTGCCGCCCGGCGGCCTGGTGCTCGAAGAACTCGAGGAGGCCCTCATCCGCCAGGCGATCACCCGCAGCGGCGGTCGCATCAAGGAAGCCGCAGACCTGCTGGGCTTGAGTTACAAGACGCTGCAATACCGCTTGAAAAAACACGCCATAGACCGCCACGATATCCAGGATTGAGGTCTTCACGGTCTCCGGAGCGCATGCAGTGAAAGAAAAGGAACTGCTTCAACTGGGCATTGGGCGGGGCGCGCCGATGGCGGCTGCGCTGGCGGCAGTCCATGCCGCCGCGCAGGGCGGCATGAAGACGCGCGAAATCCGCAAGACGCTCCGCATGATTGCGCGCAACCCCGCGCCGTTCCGACAGCATCCGCAATTCGGCGCGCTGGCGTCGCTGCTCGCGGGCGGCGCCGCGCCTGCGTTCGATGCCGCACCGTTGCCGGGCGGCGGCGCGCCGTGGCGGCAATGGGGAACGGACCTCGACCCGAAATCCGTGGAACAGATGCGCAACGCGTGCGCGTTGCCGGTGTCGGTGCGGGGCGCGCTGATGCCCGATGCGCACGTCGGCTACGGCCTGCCCATCGGCGGCGTGCTCGCCGTGCGCAACGCCGTCATCCCCTACGCCGTGGGCGTGGACATCGCCTGCCGCATGAAACTCACCGCGCTGGATTTGCCGCCGGAAACGCTGCGCAACGACCTGGACCGCCTCAAGCGCGCCATCGAAGCGGAGACGCGCTTCGGGGTCGGCGCGGAGTTCAAGGTGCGCCGCCGCCAGGAGGTCATGGACCTCGACTGGTCGGTCTCGCCGGTCACGCGCGAGCACAAGGACAAGGCGTGGGCGCAACTCGGCACGAGCGGCAGCGGCAACCACTTCGTCGAGTTCGGCATCCTGGAAATTTTCGGGGAAGGACTGGGCCTTCCGCCCGGCAATTACCTCGCGCTCATGAGCCACAGCGGCAGCCGGGGCACGGGCGCGCTGGTTTGCGAGTATTACAGCAAAGTCGCCATGCAACAGCGCCGCGATCTGCCTTCCGAACTGCGCCGCCTCGCCTGGCTCGATCTCGACCGGCATGAGGGCCGCGAGTACTGGGCCGCGATGCAACTCATGGGCAGATACGCCGCCGCCAACCACGAGATCATCCACCGCTGCATCACGCGCCATCTCGGCGCAGAGGTCCTCCTCGACATCGAGAACCACCACAACTTTGCGTGGAAGGAAACCCACGACGGCGAAACGCTTATCGTGCATCGCAAGGGCGCGACGCCCGCCGATGAAGGAGTGATCGGCATCATCCCCGGCTCGATGGCCAGCCCCGCCTACATTGTGCGCGGGCTGGGAAATGCGGAGTCGCTGAGGTCCGCGGCCCACGGCGCGGGCCGCCGCATCAGCCGCAGCCAGGCAAAGAAAACGCTGCAATGGCGCGACGCGCGCGCGCTGCTCGATGCGCGCGGGGTCACCGTCATGAGCGCCGGGCTGGACGAAGTGCCCATGGTGTACAAGGACATCGAGGAAGTCATGGCGGCCCAGGCGGACCTGGTCGCGTCCCTTGCGCGCTTCCATCCCAAACTGGTGAAAATGGCGCCCGCCGGCGAACGCCCCGAAGACTAAAGACCGCTGGATTTCTGCCGATAAATCCCATACAGCCAAGACACGGAGGTCGAGGCGTCAACCGACACGGATGTCGCAAAAATTGTAGAAAGACTATTGAACCGTCGGGGTGCCCATCCCAGCACCAACGCGACCGGCGTTTCGCCCGTAGTCTTTCCTCCCATGAGAGGCGCCATGACATTCCTGTTGTGGCGTTTTCTTTTTGTGGAACCCCCTCG
>CAZLII010000108.1:0-9840 GCA_964559065.1 uncultured Nitrospirales bacterium
GATGGTGTTGTCCGTGCTGCCGTTCAAGCGAATGCCTGTCTGAATATTCCCCGCTTTGATGTTGTCCGCGCCCGGCTCCGCGCCGCCGATGGTGTTGTTTGACACGTTTCCGCCAAGCAGAATGCCGAGATGGTTCGGCAACGCGGCGCTTCCGGCGATATCAACCCCGATGTAGTTGCCGAGGATGGCGTTGTACGTGCCGCCGTTCCCTTCAATCCCGAGTACATTGCCCGAGATGAGGTTCCCTTCGCCCGCGCCCGCGCCGCCGATGGTGTTGTTTGAAGCAAGGGTCATCATGTAAATGCCATAGGTGTTTTCAATCGCGGCATCGCCGGCGGCATTGACGCCGATGCGGTTGCCGAGTATCGTGTTGAACTGGCCATTGTTTAGATAGATGCCGTAGTAATTGCCCGAGATGAGATTCCCTTCGCCCGCAGCCGCGCCGCCGATGATGTTGTTTGACGTGCCCCCCGTCAACGTGATGCCCTGGGCGTTTGGAATGGCCGAAACCCCCGCGGCATCCACGCCGATGTAGTTGCCGAGAATCACATTGCCGCTGCTTCCATTCCGCAGTGTAATCCCGTTTGGGTTGCCAGAGATAAGATTACGCGCGCCCTCCGCCGCGCCGCCGATAATGACATCTGCCCCCTCATCAATAGCAATGCCGTTCATTTCGTTGGGGATGGCCGCGGTGCCGTCATGGTTCGTGCCGATAAAATTCCCCAGCACCTGGATGTCGCCAGAATTCACGTGGTATATAAAGATGCCGGTGTTGTTGCCGGAAACCAAGTTCCCCTCCCCGGGGCCGGCGCCACCCACCAAGCCACCGGTGATTTCTTGTATCCAGATGCCGGCTTGCGTGTTGCCCATGGCGGTGACGCCGTCGGACGCCACGCCGCAATAGTTGCCTTGAATTACAAGGTTGGTCAAGAGTTGACCGCGAAACCCAGACCCGGTGTTGCCCGCGAAGTAGTTTCGCTCGCCGTCGCCCGCGCCCCCGATGGTCACATTTCCCGACGACACCACAAATGCCCCGCCTGAGCCATTGGGGCCGGCCGTCAAATCCGCCTTGATGCCGACATAGTTGTTTTCCAACGTGAGGTTGTGGCAAACAACGGCGTAGATGCCGTATTCGCTGTTGTTGTGGATGTAGTTCTCGTACTCGTCCAAGTACTGGCCGATCGTGAGGGCGTTGGCGTTGTCCGCATAGATGCCGGAACCGCCATTGTGACGAATGGTACATCCGGTGACCACGCATGCAAGCCCCGTGATATGCAGCCCGTGGGAAGGGAAATTCCTGATGGTGAGTTCCTGGATCGTCGTGGTGGCGCTTGTGCGCAGTCCCACTTCATCGCTCCACAGGTCCCGGCCATCCAGGTTGCTTTGGTTGCCCGAGATGGTCACACGGCCGCCTGAATAGGTGATTTCCGGCAATTCCGTGGCCGGCGCAATGTCAAAAGCGCTGTTGAAGGAGATATTGTGATTGCCGGAAGACTCGCCGTTCACGTCGAGGATTGCCTGGCGAAAGGACCCCGCGCCGCTGTCGTTGTTGTTGCTTACCGTGAAAGTGACCGCCCCGGCAGGCAACGCCAAGGCAAGCGCCAGCACCGCGATCAGAAATCCCCTGCTCCCCGAAACCTTGGATACGCGCGACAGGATACACATGTGACTTCTCCCTGTTGGGGCATGAACCCTGCACGCGCGCCGAATAGATTACAACCCCCGCACAGACTCCTTTATTTACCCCGTTAAGCCTCGTTTCTGGTCAACAAGCACTTTGACAAAGCGAGTATAGAGACAAAGACGCATTTTGTCAATAACAAAAAAGCGAAAAAGTATTGACGTGATCTTGGGCCACAATGGCCAGTGATCGTCGCTGCATGGAGCGCATGACATGCAAACCCGCCATGAACGCTTACTGAAACACTTGGGGTCATGCTGCACGACACATAATTGGGCGTTAACGCAAAGGCGCAAAGACGCGCGCCAACAAAGACGCGCCCCATTTGACCGGGATTTCCGGCATTCGCTATACTTGTGTTCGTTTTCCGAAGCGGCAAAACGAAACCCAGTCATTATTTCTCAGCCGGATTCGTGTTTTCAGGGCGCCCTTTGTTTTTTGGGGACTGTGACGCCGGCGTGGGGATTTTTCAGCAACCTGTAAGGAGCATAGCAGCATGGCCAAGAAGAGCGTCTATTTTTTCGGGGGCGGCAAGGCGGAAGGCAAGGCGACGATGAAGAACCTGCTGGGCGGCAAGGGCGCCAACCTGGCGGAAATGGCCAGTTTGGGGATTCCGGTGCCGGCGGGTTTCACCATTACGACCGAAGTATGCACGGAGTACTACCGGAACAAGGGCAAACTGCCGAAATCGGTGGAGGAGGAGGTCAAGAAGGCCATGACCCGGATGGAGAAGGTCATGGGCAAGAAATTCGGCGATCCGAAAGACCCGCTGCTGGTGTCGGTGCGGTCCGGGGCGCGCATGTCCATGCCGGGCATGATGGAGACCGTCCTCAATGTGGGCCTGTGCTCCAAAACGATTCCGGGCCTGGTTGCAAAGACGAAAAATGAACGCTTCGTCTATGACTCGTATCGGCGACTGATCATGATGTATGCGGATGTGGTGATGGAGAAGGCGGCGGGCGTCGAGCCGAAGGAGGGCGAGCAGGTCCGTGTGAAGATGGAACACGCCATGGACGCCATGAAGGAAGCCAAGGGCGTGACACTGGACACGGAACTGGACGCGGAAGACCTGAAGAATCTCTGCGATGAATTCAAGCAGATTGTGCGCCACACGCTGGGCAAGGAATTTCCGGACGAGCCGATGGAGCAGTTGTGGGGCGGCATCAAAGCGGTATTTCAATCCTGGAACGGAAAACGCGCCATTTCGTACCGCCGCATTGAAGGCATCCCCGACGAATGGGGCACAGCGGTGAACGTGCAGGCGATGGTTTTCGGCAATCTGGGCGACAGCAGCGCCACCGGCGTGGCCTTTACGCGCAACCCGGCGACGGGCGAAGACGTCTTCTACGGCGAGTGGCTGGTGAATGCGCAGGGCGAAGACGTGGTGGCGGGCACCCGCACGCCCTCGCCGCTGAACAAGGCAACGAAATCGGGCGAAAACAAGCACCTCGCCTCGCTGGAAGAAACGTGGCCGAAGATTTACAAGCAACTCCACGCCATTCGCAACAAACTCGAAAAGCATTACCGCGACATGCAGGACATTGAGTTCACCATTGAAGACGGCACGCTCTACATGCTCCAGACGCGCACCGGCAAGCGCACGGGCAACGCGGCGGTCCGCATGGCGGTGGAAATGACCGAATCGAAACTGATTGACAAGAAGACGGCCCTCATGCGCGTCAAACCGGAGCAGTTGGACGAGTTTCTGCACCCGATGCTCGACCCCTCCGCGGAGAAAAAGGCGCAGGTGCTGGCGAAGGGGCTTCCTGCCGGCCCCGGGGGCGGCGTGGGCCAAGTGGTCTTCACGGCGGACGACGCGGCCGAATGGAAGAAGCAGGGCAAGAAGGTCATCCTCGTCCGCAATGAGACCTCGCCTGAAGACGTGCACGGCATGCACGCCGCCGAGGCGATCCTTACGGCAAAGGGCGGCATGACGTCCCACGCGGCGCTGGTCGCGCGCGGCTGGGGCAAGTGCTGCATCGTCGGCTGCGGCGCGCTCAGCATCAGCGTCTCCGAAAAGCGCTTCACGGTCGGCGATGTTGTCATCAGGGAAGGCGAGTGGATCAGCATGAACGGGTCTTCGGGCATTGTGTATGCGGGTTCGGTGCCCGTGCTGCCCGCCCAGCCCGAAGCCAACAAGTGGTACAAGAAAATCATGCAGTGGGCGGACGATACGCGCCAGATCAACGTGCGCACCAACGCCGAGCGCCCCGAAGACGCCGCGCAGGCGGTGGTTTTCGGCGCGGAGGGCATCGGCCTCGCCCGCACCGAACACATGTTCTTCGAGCCGGCGCGCATCATTCACATGCGCGAGATGATCCTCGCCCGTTCGGAATCCGAACGCCGCGACGCGGTCATGAAACTCCTGCCCTTCCAACGCGAAGACTTCATGGGCATCTTCAAAGCGATGGACGGCAAGCCGGTCACGGTGCGTCTGCTCGATCCCCCGCTCCATGAATTTGTGGGCAGCCTGCTGGACGACCAGGAGGAACTGCAGAACCTGGCCACGATCTGCAAGACGACCGTGGACGAAATCCGCGCGCGCATCCACTCGCTGCACGAGTTGAACCCGATGCTCGGTCATCGCGGCTGCCGTCTCGGAATCGCTTATCCCGAAATCACCGAGATGCAGGCGCGCGCCATCCTCGAAGCGGCCGCCGCGCTTGCCAAGAAGAAGGTGAAGGTGTTGCCTGAAATCATGGTCCCGCTCGTCGGCACGAAAAAGGAACTTGATCACCAGGTCGCCATCATCCACAGTGTCGCCGCCCAAGTGCAGAAGGAAACCGGGATGAAGGTCAAATACCTCGTGGGTACCATGATCGAAATCCCGCGCGCCGCGCTGACCGCCGACCAGATCGCGGAAACGGCGGATTTTTTCAGTTTCGGCACCAATGACCTCACCCAGATGGGCTTCGGCTATTCCCGCGACGATATCGGGGGATTCCTGCCCATCTACCTGGAAAAGAACATCCTGCCCGCCGATCCGTTCCAGACCTTGGATCAGGAGGGCATCGGCCAGTTGATCGAAATGGCCGTCACCAAGGGTCGTGCAACGCGTCCGGACCTCAAGTGCGGCATCTGCGGCGAACACGGCGGCGACCCGGCCTCGGTCAAATTCTGCCACCGCGTTGGCCTCAATTATGTGTCGTGCAGCCCCTTTCGTGTGCCCATCGCGCGTTTCGCGGCCGCCCAGGCGGCCATCGAAACCCCGCGCAAGGAGCGCAAGGGCAAGGGAAAGAAGAAGTAAACAGGCTCCGAACTTTGTCCATCGCCCCCGGCTTCGCATGAAACCGGGGGCGATTGTCTTTTCGGCGCCCGCTGTCCCCGCCGGTACGCCGGGAATATCCGCCCGCGCCGCTGCGTTTTGTCTCATGCGCCGGTAAATACGGCGCTGCTTGGAACGCAAAACAATGGCCCGGATGGAATCGTCCCGGGACGAGAGGAAAGGAACTCACGATGAATGAGCATGAAAACAGTGTGGAAACCCAGAAAAGCGACTGTTGCAACATTTCCGGCGGGTGCAGTTCGTGTCTTGGCAGTGCCGGGTGGAAGTGGTCGCTGTTCACCCTGGCCGCGCTGATCATCGCCGGTGTGACAACCGCCACGGTCCTGGCGGGCGACAAATCCGACCAACCACAATCGGGCAACGCTTGCATATGGTCCAAAATGAGTTTGTGTGGCGACAAGGCGCAGGGCGCTTCGGGCGAGGCCGAACGCGATGCCAAGTCATGCGATGCAGGGGCAAAGGCCGCATGCAGCGAAGCCAAAGCGCAAGGCGTCTCCGGTGAGAAAGAATCCGCAGAGAAGAACTCGTACCCAATAACCGGAAAATCCGGGGACAAGTGCTGCGCCGCGAAATCCAAAGCGTCCGCCCAGGGCGCCGCTGGAGAGAAGGAAGCCAAAGAAGGCAAATCCTGCTGCGCGACGCAAAAATCGGAATGCAGCAAGACCAAGGTATGAATACGCGTTGATTCGGGCTTCCGCGATGGAAGCCGAAGTTCCCATAGCGACGTGAACCCACGTGATGATTGGCCCCTGTCCCCAGGGGCCAATTCCATTTCTCAAGCGAGACGGTTCTGGAGTACAGGCTTCAGCCTGAAAAAATGCCGGGACGCTTGCGCTGTTTCACTGGCACGATGTCTCTCAATCCCACCTTATTGGGCCGAAATCCATCACCTCCTCCGGGAATCCGACCCACGGAACAAACCTTGCGAATAGTGCCGCTCGGCGGTTATGGTAGGCAAAAAGCGATGCTGCGTATTCATTAGGATAAGGAGTTGCGTCATGATATGGAAACTGGAGCCTTCCCAGATGCGGCAGGTGTGGGGCATGTTTGCGGCCGCCGCGCTGGTCTTGACGGCAGGCGCGCCGGGCGCGGAGTCGCCCGTTCCCCTGGAACGCGCCCATTCGCACAACGATTACTATCGGCAGCGGCCGCTGCTGGATGCGCTGGAACTCGGCATATGCAGCGTCGAGGCGGATATTTTCCTCGTGGACGGCGAGTTGCTGGTGGCGCATGATCTGCACCGCACAGCCCCGGACAAGACCCTTCGCGGGATGTATCTCGAACCGCTGCTGGAACGCGCGCGCAAGAACAACGGCCGCATCTACCCGGACGGCCCCCCGGTCATCCTCTTGATTGATATCAAGGACGACGGGGAGAAAACCTACGCGAAATTGCGGGAAGTGCTCAAGGATTACGAGGAAATGCTGACCGTTTTCACCCACGACAGCACGGAGCCGCGCGCGGTGACGGTGCTGATCTCCGGGAGCACCCCGCGCGACACCATCGCGGCGGAATCGCCCCGGCTGGCTGCGATAGACGGCCGGCTGCCCGATATTGAAAAGGGCACATCGCCGCACCTGACGCCGCTGGTGAGCGCGTCGTGGAGCAGCGTATTTCAGTGGCGCGGCGACGGCCCCATGCCCGAAGAAGAGCAGGCGCGCCTGAAGGAACTGGTGGCGAAGGCCCACGCCAATGGACAGCGCATCCGGTTCTGGGGCTTGCCCTTTGGGCGGCAGGCGTGGCCGGCGCTTTATGAGGCGGGCGTGGACCTGCTCAACGCGGACCATCTGCCCGCGATCCACAAATTCCTCCACGAACGCATGCGCGAGGAACGGGTGAACGCGCCCTGATGCGATGTCCCTATCGGATGCGCGCGTTTTCCTCGCTCTCCCACATGTCGGCATTCGGGCCGAGCGCCCGCTTGAGCGGCGCGGAAATCTCGTTGATCTGGGCAATCGCGGCGGGACCAATGTCCAGTTCCGCCGCCTGTATATTGCGCACGACCTGCTGGGGCTTCCGCGCCCCGATGATGGCGGAAGACACCCCCGGCTGCGCCAGCAACCAGCACAAGGCCACGGTCGCCAGCGGCAGGCCGATGGCGTCGGCGAAACAGCGCAGTTCGCCCAGCGTTTCCATCAACAGCCGCTCGCACCCGCGTTCGCCGTGGCGGGTCCCTTCACGTTTGGATGAAAAATGACGGGTCCGCCGCCGGGCAAGCGGGATGTCTTCCACCTTTTCCCAGCGGCCGCTCAGCAAGCCCTGCATCAACGGCATATAGGCGATGACCGCCACGTCGTTGCGGCGGCACAGCGGCGCGATGTCGTACTCTGCGGCGCGGAACACAAGATTGTAGCCCACTTGATTCGAGGCCGCATCGCCTATGGCGAGCCAATCCGTCAAATCCTGCTTGCCGAAGTTGGACACGCCAATCGCGCGGATTTTGCCTTCGTGCCGGAGCCGGTCCAGAGCGCCATACGCCTCTTCAAAAGAAGGATCGTGAAAGGGCCAGTGCACCTGGTACAAATCAATGTAGTCCGTGCCAAGCCTTCTGAGGCTTGCTTCGCAGGCTGCGATCAACTTATCAGGCGCACAGTGATCCGGGGCGACCTTGGAGGCGATGACCACTTCGTCGCGGCGCGCGCCCAACGCTTTGCCGAGCGCCTCCTCGGATGCGCCGTCGCCATAGATCTCCGCTGTGTCGAAAAAGTTGACGCCGGCATCCAGCGCGGCCTCCACGGCGGCTTGCGCATCACTCTCGGCGTCGTCGCCCCAATACTGGGAATCACCGATTTGCCACGCGCCGAAACCCAGCACGGAAACCCTGATGCCGCTGGCGCCAAGCGGACGATATTGCATGACGAACTCCTTGCCGCACTCATGACGGAATAGACGCGCCCGGCCGGTGTTCGACGCGGGCGCGTCCTTGCGCCGTCATATTCTCTTCTGCGCCCGCCCGCGAAGTGGTGCGACTAGCGGGCGGAATACTCCTGGATATGGATGTTCTTGAACGACAGATTGGTGGTGGGATCATGCCCTTGGAGATGAATGGTGCCGGGCGCGGCGACAAAGCCATTCTTGCCGTCCCCCTCCGGGGAAACCGGTCGCATATCATAGTAATCGCTGACAAGATAGCCGTTGATCCACACTGCAAAATGATTGCCCTCGCATACGATGGTTTTCTGAAACCATTCGCCTTCGGACGGAATCACCTTGCGCGCCTCCTGGATGCCATAGAGGCCGCCCGTGCCGAAATCCACCGGCCGTGTGCGGTCGTCACGGATGAATTCATTGCGCACTTGCGACTCGTATCCTTTCCAGAAAACGCCGACCGGTCCCCGGAAAAACACGCCGCTGTTCAACGGTTTCCTCGGATCGCCGTAGGCGATGATATCCAGTTGCAGCAGGAAATCCTGATAGACGCCTGCGGTCTCGATCTGGCCGTTGCCGTCCTTGATGTTGAGCGCGCCATCCACTACGGAAAACACGGATGCACGGTCGGGGATGATGTTCCAACCGTCCAGGTTCTCGCCGTTAAACAGGGATGTCAGGTGTAGCGGGTGCAGCCGCGCTTCCGACACTTCGACAATGGGGCCGGCCCGTCCGTCGCGGTGATAGCGATGATACTGGATGCCCACATAGCCCCGCGCACGCGACACCGCAAGCCCTTCCACGGTCTCGCCGTCCACCGTTGCGGAAACCGACGATCCGACGGCGCGCACCTGCACCACGCGCCATGCATCGCCATCCTGGGCGGGCAGCATGATCGCCGCGCCGCCTGTACCCGAAGGATGGCCTTCCAGTCCGGCGCGAATGGCAATCCCCGCCGATCCCTTGCCGCTGACCCGGATTTTGACCGACAAATCAAAATCGGCAAACTGACACGTGCCCGCCAACCAGCCGTTCGTGCCGCTCTTGGCCGACAATACGCCGTCCGCCACTTCCCAGGCCGCGTCGCCGAACTGGGTCCAGCCGAACAGCGATTCGCCGTCAAATAGGTTTATCCATTGGCCTTCGGCGACGCCCTGCGCCGAAGCCGGCGCCGCCATCGCCGCCAGCAGGATCATGGCCGCCGCCGCTGCATATCGTGTTTTCCGCATCATAATGCTTCGCTCCTTTGTTGTGCTTTCGCATGCCGCCACAAGTCTTTCCAGCATACTCATGTTTTGCCGCCCAGAATCCGGGCATCCGTTGAAAAGGCTCATGAACAGAAGATGTGCTGCATTCACTCTACAAAACCCAACCAAGAAAATGCAATATATCTGCTCTGAAACAGCAGGCAACATGAGGGTATCCGAAGAGAAATGCATTTCGAATTCAAACGCAGATGTCTCTCAGGCAATCCGCTGCAAGAGAAAGCCGCAGGATACCGCGTTCGTATCTGTGAAAAAGCGGACATCACATCCCGCTGCATTTCTTACTTGTGGATTCCGGACTTTGAAGGGTGACGGGGGGTCATCTGGAGGCTTGGCGACACGGCGTATCACGCATTAGCGACGCGGATGCTCTGTTCCGGAAAGGCGCCCCGGATGGCGACCACTTCTTCGATATTGTCGAAAAAGACATCCACCAATTCAGGGTCGAATTGTTGGCCCCGCTGTTCACAGAAATAGTCCATGATTTGTTGAAAAGTCCATGCTTCCTTATAGACGCGGTCCGCACCCAATGCGTCGAAAACATCAGTGATGCCCGTGATGCGCCCATAGATATGAATTTCCTTTCCGGACAGACCCAACGGATACCCCCCGCCGTCGTAGCGTTCATGGTGTTGCAGGGCGATAATGGCCGCTGCCTGAAGCACCTGCCCCTTGCTGACCTTGAGCATGTCATACCCGATTTGGGTATGTGTTTTGATGATTTCGTATTCGTCGCGATT
>CAZLII010000109.1:0-9829 GCA_964559065.1 uncultured Nitrospirales bacterium
ACATGGCCATGCGAGATGATCAGCGCGTTGGGCGACCGGCCGAGCAGCGCAAATTCCGGCAATGCGTCGAAACCCTCTTTCTTGGGATGGGTGCCGCAATCCAGCAGAACCTGATAGCCGTTATAGCAGAGTTGAAAGCAGTTGGCGCCTACTTCGCCGCCGCCGCCAAGCACTGTAAGCGTAAGTGTTTCATTGCGTTTCATTTCATCTAATATTTTACGCACTTCGCCGAATTTTGTCAAAACGACGATTGCCTGCGCCTTTGACGATTCCCCGTCAAAAACGCTATACTATTGAATAATGTATTCGCAAAGGACGCAATCCACGCGCAAGAATAAGAGGAGCATGTGAACCATGGCTGTCGCTGTAAAAGAAATACCCAAATTGGACGCCGGACTGCCGTACAAGGTGGCCGACTTGAACCTGGCGGAGTGGGGCCGCAAGGAAATCATCATGGCGGAGAAGGAGATGCCGGGGCTGATGGCGGTGCGCGAACAGTATGCGGCGCAGCAGCCGCTGCGCGGCGCGCGCGTCATGGGTTCGTTGCACATGACCATCCAGACGGCGGTGCTCATCGAGACGTTGCAGGCGCTGGGCGCGGATGTGCGCTGGGCCAGTTGCAACATCTTTTCGACGCAGGACCACGCGGCGGCGGCCATTGCCGCCAAGGGCACGCCGGTCTTCGCGTGGAAGGGCGAGACGCTGGAGGAATACTGGTGGTGCACTTACCAGGCGATGTGTTTCCCCGAAGGCAAAACGCTGAACATGGTCGTGGACGACGGCGGCGACGCGACGCTGCTCATCCACCGGGGCTACCAGTTGGAGGAACATTTCGCGCGCACGGGCAAACTGCCGGAAATCTGCACCGACAACGCGGAAATCCGGATTGTGGACACGCTGCTGCACCGCGTGCACGCCGAAAACCCCCAGTGCTGGCACAACATTGTTGAAAACTGGGTCGGCGTTTCCGAGGAAACCACGACCGGCGTGCACCGGCTCTATCACATGATGAAGGACGGCACGCTGCTCACGCGGGCGATGAATGTCAATGACTCGGTGACAAAGTCGAAATTCGACAACCTCTACGGCTGCCGGGAGTCGCTGGGCGACGGGATCAAGCGGGCCACCGACGTGATGGTGGCGGGCAAGATCGTGGTGGTGGCCGGCTACGGCGACGTGGGCAAGGGTTGCGCCCAGGCGATGCGCGGGCTGGGCGCGCGCGTGCTGATTACGGAAATTGACCCCATCTGCGCGCTGCAGGCCGCCATGGAAGGCTATGAAGTCACCACCATGGAAGACGCGGCGGCCCGTGGAGATATCTTCGTCACCGCCACCGGCTGCTGCGACGTGATTCGCGGCGCGCACATGGAAAAAATGAAGGATGAGGCCATCATCTGCAACATCGGCCACTTCGACTCGGAGATTGACATCGCCTGGCTGGAGCGCCAGCCCGGGGTCAAGGAACTGAATATCAAGCCGCAGGTGGACAAGTTCATCTTCCCGGACGGGCGTTCCCTGATCATGCTTGCGCGCGGGCGTCTGGTCAATCTCGGCTGCGCCACCGGCCACCCGTCCTTCGTCATGTCCAATTCCTTCACCAACCAGGTGCTTGCGCAGATCGCATTGTTCAGCGAATCCGACAAGTACGAGCGCGGCAAGGTCTATACCCTGCCGAAAAAACTGGACGAGGAAGTGGCGCGGCTGCATCTGGGCAAACTGGGCGTGAAATTGGAGCGTCTCAATGAAAAACAGGCCGCCTATCTCGGCGTGCCTGTGGAAGGCCCCTTCAAGCCCGACCACTACCGATATTGAGACAACCACCCCGGCCAATCATCAACCCGCCGATGGCGGGGAAATTCCGCAGCAAGCGACTCGATGGGCTGGATCATGGCTTTTGCCAGTCGGCGTACGATGCGGCATATTCTTTGTGGGTATTCCATAGGCACGCAAGGAGGGTGATGAATGGCGGAAATTGACAAGTATCTGAAACTGATGGTGGAGCACAAGACCTCCGATTTGCACCTTTGCACCGCCTGCAAGCCGATGTACCGAAAGGACGGCACCATCGTGCCGTTGCGCTCCGAAGCGCCTGTCACGCCGGAGCGCATGGAGCAGTTGCTTTTTGAAATCGCGCCGCCGGACAAGTTGGAGGAGTTCAAGCGTTGTAATGACACCGACTTCGCCTATGAACTGCCGGCCTGCGGCCGCTTCCGCGTGAATTACTTCCGGGACCACAAGGGCATCGGCGGCGTGTTTCGGCTGATTCCTTCGGAGGTGGTCACTTTCGATGAACTCAAATTGCCGCCGGTGCTGAAAAAATTCTGTGAACTGCCCAAGGGGTTGGTGCTGGTGACCGGTCCCACCGGCTGCGGCAAATCCACCACGCTGGCCGCCATGATTGACCATATCAACAAGACCCGCAGCGAGCACATCATCACCATCGAAGACCCCATCGAATTTGTGCACCAGAACCAACGCTGCCTCATCAACCAGCGCCAGGTCCACCATCACACCGCCAGTTTCAAGGCCGCCCTGCGCGCCGCCTTGCGCGAAGACCCCGACATCGTGCTGGTGGGCGAAATGCGCGACCTGGAAACCACCCACATCGCCATCGAAACGGCGGAAACCGGCCATCTGGTGTTCGGCACCCTGCACACCACAACCGCCATTTCCACCGTGGACCGCCTGATTGACCAGTTTCCCTCGGAACAGCAACAGCAAATCCGCACCATGCTCGCCGCCGCACTGAAAGGCATTGTGGCGCAGATTCTGCTCAAGAAAAAAGGCGGCGGGCGCGTCGCCGCCCTCGAAGTGCTCGTTGTGACCCACGCGGTCGCCTCGCTTATCCGCGACGCAAAAACCTCCCAGATCATGAGCATCATGCAAACGTCCAAAAAAGAGGGGATGACCCTTATCAATGAAGAACTCGCCCGCCTCGTGAAAGAGGACCTCGTCGAAGCGGAAGAGGCCTACCACAAAGCGGCGGACAAGGAAGGATTTGTCAAGTTCCTGGAATCCGCCGGCATCACCTACAAACACGCGGGCGAATAACCCCTCCATTACGCGCGTCCTGGCCGTGTCATGCGGAAGTCCCCCGCCCTATCTCATGCAGGCGAGACGTCTGTGCCACTTGGGGCTGAAAACATCGCGCCGGCGGGAGGCTTTCGCCTCACCGCCGGCGCGGGATTCAGTCTGGCAGTACTGCGTTATGCCCGGTCGCGCACCCTGCGGCGCACCAGCAGGAAGGCCGCACCGATGGACAGGCCGATGAAGGCCGTCAGCATCGGCATGGCCAATGCCATCTTGCCCAGGAAGATGACGGGCACCAACACCACCCGCACTGCGGCGGCCAGGGTCGGGCTCTTGGCCACGGCGTCTGCGACCACCGGGCTGACGCGGTAATAGGTGTCCACGAAAGCGGCGCCCACGGCGTTGTCGAGCAGATAGGCGTCGCGCACCGCACGCAAGGTATCCACTTCAGCGGCCAGAGGCGTGCCATAGGCAGCCGTGGCAATGAAGCACGGGCCGCCGCCGCCGCCGCCGCTTTCACCGCCTGCGAGCAGGCCGATCAGGGCGATCAGCAGGCCAAGCAGCAACAGCACGAGGCTGTCAAGCGGACGCGGCTGCCGCGTGTATTCGAAGACGCGCGACAGGGTGACCGCGGGCACGCTGTTGTCGGGCTTCAGGTAGATCACCACGTCGGTGATACCGGGCTGAGTGGCCGGCGGCGTGACCAGGGACACCTCGTATTCCGTCGTACCGGACGGCGTGACGATGTCCTCTGCCGTCGCCGTGGCGACCACCGCTTTGGCAACCGACTGGAATTCGATCCGGTCCACATAGGCCAATCCGCCCAGCGGGCTGACGATCGTCAGTTCGGTGCCGCCGCCGATATCGCCCTTGGCGGTGCCGCTGGCCGTATCCAGCCGGATTCCTTCCTGGACCTCAACCGGCAACAGGGCGCCCGCGCGCAGGCTGAAGCCGTTCAGGCTGTACAGCCGCGCCTGGACAATCAGTTCGGGTTGGGCGGCATCCGGCGGCGTGGTGTCGTCCACCACGGCCGGGTCCACTTCGTTGTTGAGAATCTGCGATTGATAACCGACCACTTCCGGAATCGAGATGGTTGTCTCTTCCGTGACATAGTCGAACTCCGTGCCGACGCCCCACATCGCCAAGCCCATGCGGACATCGGCGTAGGTCAGGGGCGTTTCATCCACCGGCAGGGTAATCAACACCGCAGGATTGAGCAGGCCCATCTCATCGGCGCCGGGCGCGAAGTCAATCAATGCGCTGGCATTGCCGTAGAGCGCGGACCCTGCTGGCGGCGTATTCTTCGCGATTTCGGTTTCAGCGTACAGATGCAGGCTGAAATCGAACGCATTCTCAATGCTTTCACCTGCGGGCACTGTCCCGTCCTCGGCCAGTTCACTGATCAGGCCGGTGCCAAGCGCGCCGATGACTTCGGTGTTGTACTTCACCTCGGTGATCTGGGCGTTGCGGGCGATACCGAAGATGCGGGTGACGCCGGTGGGCGCATCGAGCGCCGGGAGCACCAGCGGCGTCGTATCCGCAGCGGTGCCATCCAGCGTGACGGCCACCTCGGTCTCTGCATCCGGGTCCTCAACAATGAACGCCGTGGTATTCACGCCGTCCTTCTGCTGGTGGCGCTTGTAGCGCAGCGCGTTGAACAACGTGCTTTGCTCGGCGCCGGATCCCACCGTGACGTCCACATCCACCGTGGCGGCCATGCTCGGTCCGGAGTAGGGCGGAATGATCACTTCAATCGAAGTGCCGTCCGCCGCTGCGCGGAAGCCTTGGACCGCCACGCCGCCGATGGTGATTGGCGTGCTGTTGGTGAAGCCCGTGCCCAAGAGGCGCCGGACCACGCCGCCGAAAATCCACGCTTCGGCGCGATCGGTCTCGCCGGGCAACAATTCGATGCCGGTGATGGTCAGCATCTGCACGAAGTTGGCCACGATAATCTTGTCGCTGTCCATCGTCAATTCGGCCGTCGCGACGCCCGTCACCGGGTCCACCGACTGGTTCACGAGGTCGGCGGCATTGGCGCCGGCCCACGACAGGAAGCGATAACTGGGCGCCGGGGTGGCCGTCAAGGTCACCACGGTGCCGGCGATGTAACCAACTTCACCATCCGGGTCGGGCGCGGCGGTAAGGGTACCGCCCAAAACTGGTGCGACGCTCAGCGACAACTCATATTCCAGTTCGCCTTCACCTTCACCTTCCCCTTCGCCCTCGCCTTCACCTTCGCCTTCGCCCCCTTCGCCCTCGCCTTCGGGAATAATCTCACTCAAGGTGGCAACCAATGTTGTGTCACCGTCCACTGCAAAGACCAACGGATTGGCGGTGCCCACATCTACGTCGTTCAACGCCCAGCCGAGAAATTCTTCTGTCAGCAAGTCATAATTCAACAGCGCCTGGACCGTTGTGCCCACGGCGTAAACGCCTTCGGGCAGGTCGAAGCCATCATCGGTGACTTCCGTCAAGTCAATGGTTGCCGTATCACTGCCAACCACTGAGGCCGTGACTTCGGCCGTTTCGATGATTTCGAGCAAAGCGGGCGCGGTGGCTTCATTGGCCGGGTTGGCCAAATCAACAATCTGGACATCCACCAAGCCGGGAGTGCTCAATGCCGGCGCCGTGATATAGACCATATTGTCATTCACGCCGTCGAAGGGGGTGATGGCCGCGTCCAGTTTGGCCGGGCCAAGCCGGAAGGCCGCTGCTTCGCCGCCCACGTAGACGCGGTAGGCCGCTTCGGCTTCCGCAATGCTCATGGCGGTCGCCACGGGCACCACGCCGGTCAGCGTCACGTCCGCCTCATAACCCTGCGGCAGCACCGTGGGATCGGCGGCGTTGATGGCCAGACCGGAATCAAACGGCGTGACCACGGAGAGGGAACGCAATTCCGCGGCAATGGTGCCGCCTGCGTACACGGCGTCTGCCAGCGCCCACGCCTGATCCTCATCCAGCGAATTCGTCAGAATCACAGGCATGCCGGCCACATCGGTGGGATAGGACCAGAGTTGGGGGAGTCCAGCCGCTGTGCTCAAACCGGTCATCGTCAGCGACACCGTCAAGCCCGTGTCGGCGAAGTCCTTGAGTTCTTGATACACAACGCCGTTTTTGGTTGCTTCGGTGTAAATGATGTTCACGCCGACATAACTGGCGCCGGCGGTCTGCGGTCCCGCCGCTGCGGCCAGCACGGCATCAGCCCATGCGGCGCGCGCAGCGGGCGTGTCATCGCCATCCACTGCGTCCAGCAGCGCGGCGAGTTCGCCCACCACCTGGACCAGGAGCAATGCCGATTCGCCGGGCGCCACCAAGCCGGCGTCAATCAGGCTGCCCAAATCCGGCGCTTCCAGCGAAACCGCCGCCGTCGGGCTTACATAGACCGAGCCGCCCGCCTTTTCCGGGATGCCCCGGTCCAGATTCGCGACCAGCACGGTCCGCAGCACGCCGTCAATCAGCACATTGCTGATCCACACCTCGCCCGGACCGACATCGGCGAACACATCGTCGGGATAGCCGTTATCATCGGCGTCCACTCCCGCCTCCACTTCGTCAATACGAAGCAGCACCGCATCTTCGGCGGCGTTCGCCGCTTCATATACCAAGGCGACGGCCTTGGTCTGCAAGGCGGCGTTCGTCAAGGCATAAATGGCGATGCTGGTGCTGGTATTGGCCACACCGGTGAGGAAGGGGCTGACATCCAGCGCGCCGATGTAGGGGAACGAAAGGGCGTCTGTAAAGACGTCCCCCGACCACTCATTCTCCGCGGGAAAGGCGGCGGGGTCGTCCGCTTCATTGGCCACGAAGGTGACCAGATCGTTGCCGTCGCCCTCAACCGTCGCCTGCAGCGGCACAGGGATGGCCGGAATCTCGGCATTATCCTCCGGGGTCTTGACAACCACGCCATCCACCCGCGACTCCAGCGTTACGCCGTCCTGTTTCGCCGCGGAACCAAGGATCAGGTCGAGGATGTCGACCATATCGACACGGCCATTACTTGGAACTGCCGCTCCTGACCGGTCCGTGTCATGCGAAGGCACGAGGCCAATGATGAAGGCAAGCATCATCATCACGCCTACGAGCGATGCAAGAATAAGTTTCTTTCTGGTCCCCATACTGGTTTCTCCTTTACACCGTTGGTCCCACACAGCAAAGTTTCCGCCCCGAGCGAAGACGCCCGCTGCGTTTATCCCTCATCCCTAAACAACCTTACCGATTATTTGTAAACCCTTAGCCCTCGCAGGTTTTCCCCCTGTTTCGGGCTGCCGGTTTCACACACACATTCTCGGCCAATGATAGGCCATTATAGACAAGACTACCCCCGTTGTCAACACTTAACCGGGGAAATTTTCAATTTTTTTTCACGCCCGCGGAATACAACGGGCCGCGCCACCCGCAAATGCATTTCCCATGCAGCAATAAACATCCATTTCACTCGGTCGCCATTTGTGTGCCTCACACATAGCAACGGTATCATAAAACCCTGTCGGGATGCAAATTATAGGCTTTTCCCCACTTGTCAGGTGTTTTCCCCGCCGCATTTTTCCGAAGCGTCGGCGCGCCAACGGGTCCGACTCAACACCAGGAATCCCGCGCCTGCTCCCACAATCAACAACAGCGCCACCATTTGCGACACCGTCATGCCCCAAAGCGGTCGCGCACTGTCGCCCCGGAAAATTTCCACCACAAACCGAAGTGCGCCATAGAGTAACGGATACAGCAGCGTCACCGCGCCGTCATGACGCTTGTGCTTGTAGGCCCACCGCATGACGAAAAAAATGGCCAACAGCCCCAGGCTGCAATACAACTGCGTGGGATGCACCGGCAGGCTGTGCGCGCCCCCTGCGTTAATCAATCCCTGTTCAACCTGTTGTCCATAAGCCCCCCAGGGACTTTTCGGAAACCGCACCCCCCACGGCAGCGTTGTCGGCAATCCCCAGCAGCACCCATTCAGGAAACACCCGACGCGGGCAATCGCATGCGACAGCGGCACATAGGACATCACAATATCGGCCATGGGCAGTACCGGCACGCCCTTGGCGCGCACGTACAGCACCGCGGCCAGGAAACCGCCAAACAAGCCCCCGTAAAAAACAAGGCCCCCCTCCCAGAAAAACACCGCACGATAGGCCTCGCGCCACCCCTCGTATTGGAGAATATAATAGAGCCGCGCGCCAATCAGCGCCCCGAAATACACCCACACCCCGCCCACCGGCGTCACGGGATACGGATCGGACCGCTTGTAATTCTCCCGCACCGACAGCAAGACCCCCGTCAGGAAGGCTATCGCCATCATCACCGTGTAGGAATGAAACTGAAGAAACCCAAGCGATATCAATACTGGACGCATCGAAACTCCTTTGAAAAAAATCAAAAACCGCTTTTATGTAATAATATAACAACTAAGAATATGGCTTCATCAAATCTATTATATGCGGCGGCGCGACCGTCGCCCGAAAAACAGCACAAGCGCCAGGGCCGCGCCATGGGTCACGCCGAAGCCCGCTGCGGAGCGGGTATCGGCTGCGGCCTGTCTGGCGCACCCTTGGCCGGCCATGTCACGGGGCAGCGCCCGCGCACCCGCCGCGGGCGAAGGTCCGAGCGGTCCTTCACAGTAGTCTATCCCACGCGCCTTTACCCAATAATTATATTGTACTAGTTCATATTGTGACGCGCGAAAACATCCGCCCGGGTCAATCAACGTGGGCGGCGCGGCCGTCGTGTCAAAGTATTCCGTTTGGGACGTCCACCCCGTTCCCAACGCCACGGCGAGGGACGGGTCCGTCGTCTCGCCGCGAAAGACGCGATACGTCGCGCCGGGGACCAGCACAGGCTCCCACCGCACCCGGACGCTGTCTGTCAAATCGCGTGATGCGTGGACGCTTTGGACGGCAGGGGCCGGGACGCAGCCAACCACAATGCCTCCGTCCGCGATGTCGAGGGCCAGGGCGCGACCGTCAAAGCGCGCCGCCGTGGATACAACCTCCTTGTCGCCGATCAGCACCGGCGGATGATCGGCGTCCACGCCGCGCAGCGTCACGGTGGCGCCTTCCGCGACACCCGGCGTCACTTGGAACGCCAACAGCGCCACGACACCGTCGCCGATGGGATTTGCGTTCAGGCCCGCCACGCCGATCGCCAGCAGCCCGGGCGCAGGCGCATGGCTGTCAACAAATTTCCCCGCCGCGACCGCTGCTTCGCCCGGCGCCGCCGCGCCCACGCCGTATGCCATGCCCGGCATTCCTTCGAATTGCGCCCCGCCGGGCGCCGTCGCAAAGTATCCCGCCACCGGCTGCGCCTGCGCCGGGTCAAACGCCACAAAGACCACCAGCGCCGCGGGCGCCTCGCCCTCGGAGACCAGATTCAGGGAGACTTCCACGGGTTCGCCGGGATTGGCCAGCACATCGCCCAGAGTCGCCACCACCGCCGCATCCGCCGCCCCTGCGCCAGGCATGCCCAATACCGCCAGCAGGCAGAACGCGGCCCGGAACGCCGCCCCTTGCAGCCAACGCTGTTGCACCCTATCTGCCCTCATCATGCGACCCTTTCATCACAGCCATCGCCGCACTATAACACCGGCGGCATATCTTCAGGCAAATGAACCGCTCACTTCCCGCACATCGCCCTGTGGCGCGGGCCGGCTTCGGTGGCGTTTTCTTTTCTCCGGCTTCGTGTTTGGGGCATTTTTGTTCACAAAGCCGGAGAAATGGATGGCGCTCGCCCAGATTTCGTATCACAGGTTCCACATGAGGCTGCTGATGACGGGTCTTTGAATCTCTTTCGGATGCCCACTTGGGCG
>CAZLII010000110.1:0-9810 GCA_964559065.1 uncultured Nitrospirales bacterium
CACGAGCATGTCGGTCGTCAACATCACGGCCGCCAGGACGGGCGCGCTGGGCACGGTCGCGCGCATCGAACAGCACCGCAACAGTTGGCGGCCCTACTGGTATTCCTACAAAAAGGAAGACGTGACGCCGGAAGACCTCGACTGGGATGAGTTCCTCATGGATGCCCCCAAGCGGCCCTTCGATCCCGTGCGGTATTCCGGATGGTACGGCTACCGCGATTACTCCGACGGCCCCGTCCCCGGACTCGGCAGCCATTTCATTGATCTCGTCCATTACATCACTGGCGCGCAGTTCCCCGAAAGCGTGGTGTGTCTGGGCGGCGTGTACACCTGGAAGGATGAACACGAATTCGATGCGCCGGACCATGTGACGGCGCTGTGGACCTATCCCGAGGGCTTCATGGTCGAATACACCACCAATTTCGGCAACGACAGCGGCAGCACCTTCAAGATTTTCGGTGACACCGGCGTGCTTGATCTCCAGGACTGGAACAATCCGAAACTCACGCCGGACGGCGTACGGGCAAAAGAAGCCGCCGTCAAAGAGGTGACGCCTGTCGAAAATGTGGAGCGCCCCGACCATGTGCTCGACTGGCTGCAATGCCTGCGCAGCCGCGAACAACCCAATGCGAACATCGAGGCGGGTTACCAGCACGCCGTCGCGGTGCTCATGGCCATGATGTCCTTCGACTCCGGCAAGCGCCTGGTCTACGATCACGCGAAGCGCGAAATCCGCGAGGGATGAAGACAGCGCTCATGCCACGAACGCGAGGATGCGGCGCAGTCCCTCGGTGAAATCTGTTTCCGGCGTGATCAGGCTCAGCACCAGCCGACAACCGTCGCGGTATCCGAACATGCGGCCGGGATGGGTGTAAACCCCCGCCTCTTTGAGCAGCGCCAGCGCCAGCGCCTCATCGTCCGGTTCCTTCGAAAAGCGCAAGACGAGATACCAGCCGCCTTCGGGCGGCGCATATTCCGCTGCGCCGCATCCTGCCAGCAGTTCCGCCGCCGCATGCTCGTTGCGCGCGATGCGCGCGCGAATCTGCTTTTGGATGCCGTGCCGCAGCGCCAGCAAATCTGGCAGCGCCGCCTGCACGCTGGTATTCACGGAGAGATAGGTGTCGGCGATAAGTTCCAGGCGTTCCCCGGCGGCCTGAACGAAATCCGGCGGCCCATCCACGTGAATCCAAGAGCATTTCACCTGCGGCAGCCCCAAAATTTTCGATACGCCGTTGATGGTGAACACCGGCGCGCGCGCGGATTGCACCGGCATGAAGCGCACCCCCGGACGGCAGTAGTCGCAGAAGACTTCGTCAACGATGATGCTGATGCCGCGCGTCTCCGCGAAAGATGTCAATGCCGCGATTTCCTCCGGCAACAGCACGGCCCCGGTAGGGTTGTTGGGCTGGATGACCACGATGACGCGAACGCCATCTTCGGCGGAACGTTCCAAGGATGCCGGGGTGATTTGGGGGCGGTCTCCACCGGCTGTCTCCGGCAGGCAGGGGACCAGCCGGACATTTTCCAGCATCGCCGCGAAATCCAGCAGCGGATAACCCGGCGCGGGGATCATCACGGCGTCGCCCGGATCGCACAGAAGTTTCAGCAGATAGGCGTAGGCTTCCGAACTGCCGGATGCGAGGATCAGGTCCTCCGCGCGAATGTTCCATCCCCGGGCCGCATAGCAGGCCGCGATCGCCTGCCGCGCTTCCGGCATGCCGCGCGGCTCCGGGTGATACGGCAATGCAGCGGTCCGGGAAAAGATGGCACGAATGCGTTCTTCAGGATATTGGAATCCGGCCAGTGTCGGATTTGATTGGGTCAAGTCCAGAACAGCCGCGCCCTGTTCCCGCAAAACGCGCCAACTCAGGGCCAGCGCCGCCTCGCCCGAGGCCAGGTCCAGCGCGTCAAATCGTTTGGAAAATCGGTGCTTTCCCATAGCGTTATCACCGTTGCATATCCGTTATCGCCGGGTTTGCCAGCACTATACCGCATCCCACTTTGCAAAGGAACCAAAGCCATGGCCCCTTGGGTCCGCGTCATGAACGGGGGTTTTCATGCGGCACGTTCTCACCAGTAGTTCTCAAGACGAGTGGGAATGATGGTGCAGCACTTGTCACGTATTCATCAGGTGTTCATCGAGTCGCATACGGGCGCGCTCAAAGAATTGGGGCTATGTCTCTACGGCTGGGACTCGCGCACAATGCGATCCCGCAATTCGCGGGGTATTGTTGCCCCTTCGCGTTGCGCCTGGATGATTTTCTGTCGTGCGGCGGAGAAATCACCGGCGTCGCAGAGGGCTGCAATGAGGTCGGCCCAGAGGTGGCGCGCACCGGGGTTGATGCGGAGCGCCGCCTCGAAGGCGGCGGCGGCGGCGCGGTGTTCGCCCTTGCGCCGCAGGGCAAAGCCGAGGCTCGCACGGATCGCGGGGTCCCCCGGCTCGCATTCCACGGCCGCGCGATAGGCGTCGAGCGCCGCGTCATGGTCGCCGCGTGCCTCGAGCGCCAGCCCCAGTAGAAAGCGCGGACGGCCCTCATCCGGGTAGGCGGCGGCGGCGCGCCGCCATTCCGCGACGCGCCCCTCTGGGTCGTTCTGCGCGAGCAGCAGCGCATCGAGTTCCGCGTAGGGCTTGTAACAACTTGGATCCGCCTCCATCCACAGCCGGTATCGGTCCATCCTCGCCTCGACCGTTTCCGTTTCCAAGCGCGGGGGCATCCCTTCGGGCCGCCGGTAGGCGTCGGACAGTTGCCGGAATACCTGCGGCAGCGCGTCCGCGATGCTTTCCGCGACCAAGCGGTAGCCCGCCGCGTCCAGGTGCACGTCATCAAGAAAGATTTCGCGCACATGCGCGGCGAGCGCGTCGCGCAAAGAAATGACGGGCATGCCGGCCAAGTCGCCCGCCGCTACAATCATGCCGCTGAGATGCGGCCGGTCGAGGTGTTCCCCCAGCAGTTCCGGCAGCGACGGCCACGCCACGGGCACGGCGGCGATATCGCGCGCCGCGCAGAAGCGCGCGATGCGCAGCAGCGAATCCGCGAATTCGCCGGGCGTGAGTCGTGTCTCGCGAACGCCGTCCGGCCGCTCCGTTTCCAGGTCCAACCCCTGGAATACGCGCTTCAGGAGATAGCGCCACCCGGCGCGGCGTTGCGGGTTTTCCCAGTCCCAGTCGCCGAAACCCGGCGGCGGCACGGGCGATGCGTCGTTGTAGCCGAAACACAGCAGCACCATGTCTGGTTCGAGTGTGATGCCCAAAGTTTCCAAGTATCGCGCGCCGTGGAAGATGCTGTAGCCCGGCACGCCCGCGTTGATGACATCGTAACGCCCCGGTGCGCGCACATCGAGGGTCGCCTGCAGCCGGGCCGGCCAGGTCTCGTCGTTTTCCACGCCGAACCCGTACGTGCGCGAATCGCCCAGGCACAGGATGCGGTATCGGTCGCCCTTGGGCGCGACGAGCGGATGCCGCAGGCCGAGATCATTCGTGCTGACGCGCCACGGCTCCATACGCTTCGTGAAGGGGTACTGCTGCGCGACGCCGTCGAGGTTCGGCTTGAGCGCCCACATGAGATCGGGATCATAGCGGTGCCATTCCGACCAGTTCAGATGCGGCGACACCAGCATGGACTGTTCGGTCTGCCGCGCGAGCATGCGCCCCGCCGTCTCCATCCCCAGCCCAATCAGCGCCAGCGCGAGGAGCACCGCAACAAAGACGCCCAGCGTCTGTTTCACCCCCGTGACAAGACCGCCTCGTTGGCCCTGGTCCGTGCTACGCATCGCGCACCCTGTCCTGCGGCGCGGCGTCCACCCGGCTGATCCGTTCCCGCACGATGTAGGCGGGAATACGGTGCAGGGTAGTGAAACTGCGGATGGTGAATTCGCCGATCATGGAGAGCACTGCCAGCAACGCGAGAAAGACCAGGAACAGCGCGTTCAGCAGCAGGCCGGTGGTCACTTCGCCCATAATCTTGAACGGCAGGATGAAGCCGGAGAGGATGCGGAGCGCGAAGAGGCCGCTCGCGATCACGCACAGGACCGCGAGTATCTGGAACGGGCGCTGGGTCAGGCGGACGATATTGTCCATGTTGTAGGCCCACAGTTTGCGGAAGGTCCATCCCGATTGTCCATAGGGGCGGGGATAATGCGTGACGGGCACTTCGCATTGCCGCTGGGCGGCGGCGATGCAATCCACGTTGCTGAAAATCCGGTGCGGCCCAAAATCGAAGGCGCGGACGAGGTCCGCGTTGTAGATTTTGAATGTGCAGCCGAAATCCCGGAATCGGCTCTGCGACGCGCGCCGCATGATCATGTTGGCGATCTTGGAGGGCAGAATCCGCCAGAAGGAATCCCGTCTGTTCTGCCGGTAGCCGCTCACCACGTCAAAACCCTTGTCATATTCCGCCACCAGCATGGGCAATTCCGCCGGGTCAAGTTGCAGGTCGCTGTCGAGCAGGATGAACGCGCGGCCGCGCGCCTCGTTCAGCGCCGCCGTGATCGCCGCCTGCTGCCCGGAATTCTTGAACAAATCCAGCGCGACCGTGATCTTCGGGTCTTTGTCAAACAAATCCTTTATCTTTTGCCATGTTGCGTCGGTGCTGCCGTCGTTCACCAGGATGATTTCATAGGACCGGCCAAGCCCCGCCAGCGCCTTTGAGAGTTTTTCATGGAAACGCCCGATGCTTTCCGCCTCGAAATAGCAGGTGATCAGCGCGGAAAATTCCGGCGCCGCCTCCAGTTCCGGCGATCTCGCCACCGTATCCCGTTCTCCTTCGGCTGTCCTATCTGCGCCAGTCAATCAGGGCATCCAGTTCGTCCGGCGCAAAGGTCGCAATACCCGTCTTCTCCCGCACGCGCGCCCGCTCCGAAAAGGAATCGTCAATGAAAATGGCATCGCGATGCGCGATATGGTCCGCCTTCTCCTCGTTCTCCGCAACGCACTGTATTGTATCAAAAAGGTCCTCCAGCGCGTGTTTGCGGAGCGTTTCCCGCAAGTCGCCCGCATGCCGCGACAGCAAATGCACCCGCATCCCCCGCTCCCGGCACTGCAACACAAAAAGCACGGCCAGCGGGTTGATGCCGTCTTCCAGGCAAATCGTGTCATCCCAATCCATATAGACGTGCGCGTAAGGCGGCGCCAGCGTAAAGCGCTGTGACAGTGCGCGGCTCATTTCCAGCGGCGCGGGCCGCAGGTCAATGGACACATCCAGGCCCATCCGATCAAAGACGGTCAACAGCGGCAGGTTCACCCCCATGTGCCGGAACAGACCGGAACTGCCGCTCACCCGCGGCGCGACTTCCAGCAGCACCGGCTCGCCGTCGGCGGCGCGCTTCGCCTGGAAGAACCATTGCCCGCGAAACGGCAGCGCCTGGTGAATGCGCGCCGCCATCGCCTCCAGCGCCGCATCCGCGACAGGCCGCGTGTGCGCACTGATGCCGCTCACGATGCGCAGTCGTTCCCGCACCCCCGCGAAGCGCAGCGCGCCGTGCCGATCTGAGAAGCAATCCACGGTGTATTCCGGGCCGGGTAGATACTCCAACGCCAGCAGCGACGGGTCACGCGCCAGCCACGCCTCCAGTTCGCGGCGCGAATGCGCCGTGATGACCCCCCGGGAGCCTTGTCCGACATCGGGCTTCAGGAACACGGGGAAAGGAATATCCGGATCGCCTGGATCATACACGCGCGGCACACGCACCACACCCGCAAGATGCGCGTAGGTCTTCTGTTTACTCCGGCAAATCGCGCACGTTTCCAGCGGCGAACCTAATATCTCGAAAGGCAACACGTCGGCATGCTCCGCCAGCGCCAGCACCACGCTGTCATGCGCGGGAAACACATAATCCACCGCCAGGTCCCGCCCCAGGTCCGCCAGCGCGCCGATGAAATCGGGATGGTCCACAAAGGGTAGGCCCGTCACGTGGTGTTTATAGACAAAACGCCCGTGGTCTGTCGTCACGCTCGACGCGCCGATTAGTTCCACATGCCGCGAATAGCACAGCGCGCGGTGAATCTCAAGCCCGATCTCCGAGCCGCACGGAAACACCAACACCCGTTTTTTCTGCGAAATTTCGTTATCGTTGTTCATCGGTTTCATTCGCATCGGGGAATGACGCCACCGCATCCGCGATGGTTGCCGCAATGTCGGGGGACAGCGTGCCGTAGATCGGCAGGCACAGCACTTCGGCGCTCATCCGTTCCGCCACCGGCAGCCGTTGGGGGTCCGCAGAGGGCAAATCGGCATAACACGGAAAATGGGAACACAGCGGAAAATAGTATTTGCGGGTGATAATGTTGCACTTGCGCAACGCCTCGTTCAGCGTATCGCGGTCCGCGCCGTATTCCCCGGCAATGATGCGAATCGGAAAGTAGGCGTGGTTCATGGTCGCATCGGCGGGTTCCGGGAAGAGGCGGATGCCGCGCACCCCTGCGAGCCGTTCTCGATAGACCGCCGCCACCGCGCCCCGACGCGCAATTTCCTCCCCCACCTGCTCCAACTGCAACAGGCCGAAGGCCGCCTGCAATTCGCTCATTTTGCCGTTGATGCCCGGGCCGATCACCGTCTCTTCATCCGCAATCCCGAAATTTCTCAGAAAGCGGATGCGGCGGTCCCAGTCCGCGTTGTGCGTGGCCACCGCGCCGCCTTCCGCCGTCGTGAACAGTTTTGTCGCGTGAAAACTCAGCATGGACATGTCGCCGTACTGCAGAATGGACCGCCCCTTGCAGCGCACGCCGAATGCCGGGGCCGCGTCGAAGAGCAGGCGCAGGCCGCGCCGCGCGGCGATGGCCTCCAGCGCCTCGACATCACAGGGGAAGCCGTAGGTATGCACGCCGAGAATCGCGCGTGTCCGGGGCGTGATCGCCGCCTCGACCGCCACCGGGGCCAATGTACAGGTATCCTCCTGGATGTCGCAGAAGACCGGCGTCAGGCGGTTCCAGTGAATCACGTGCGCCGTGGCCGGAAACGTGAAGGGCGTCGTCACCACCTCCCCCTCCGTAATGTCCATCGCCTGCAGCGCCATCAGCAGCGCGATCGTGCCGTTGCAGAACAGGCTGAGATGCTCCACCTCCAGGCGTTCCGCCAGCGCGCGTTCCAGCTGCGCGTGCAGCGCGCCCTCGTTGGTCAGCCATCGTTGCTCCCACACCGGCTCCAGCATCCGCAGATAATCTTCCCGCGACGGCATCGTTGGCCGCGTCACATACGCGTTTTCCGCCAATTTGTATCGCGCAATAAAATCTTTCAGCGCCATGTCATCCGTCCCACGCCGCTCCCGGCGGAACCCCGGCCCCGGATACTCCCGCGTAGCGCCGGCAACCGCACACCGTCGTCATCATATAGGCACGTCTCCGCTGATGCAATAACCATTGGTGAAGCACTGTTCATGGCAAAACGCGCCAAGGCGTTGCGTAATGGATGTCTTACACGGCGCAGCGCACCTGCGCACGCCGGCCCGCTGCAATTTCTTCCTGCCGCTCGGGGTGCAGCACCATCTTCGACGGGCCCTGCGTTCCAGAGGGTTGCGCATATTGCAGCGCCGGAAACACCGCACATCCCACTGCGGCAACCGCCGCAATTGCCGCCAAGACCAGTTTCTTTTTTGAACCAATCGCCATGTCCACTGGCCACACCCTTTCGCCCTGCCATTTCTGTCGTCGGCTATTTAGGGGCCTTCACAATGCAATTGGTTACAGCCGTGAGGGGAATGAATTCATATTGCCCTCCAGTCCGGCGTATGCATTCGCGCTTTCCGATAGAATTCCGGTCCGGCCCCAGGATTTCCTCACAACCGGAGGGTCACAGTGTGTAAGTGATATGTTCGCCTGACCCAGCCAGATTCAGCCAGAAAACAGAAGCCCCCGCCGATGCTTTGGCGGGGGCAGTTTTTTCAACCGGTCATGCCCGGACAATTTTCATGGTGCCGGAGAAGGGACTTGAACCCCCACGCCCTTGCGGGCACATGGACCTGAACCATGCGTGTCTGCCAATTTCACCACTCCGGCGCCGAAATGACGATACAATATTACTTGATTCTCGAGACCTCTGTCAATTTATCACGCCATGACGGGTCCAGTTTTCGGGGCATCTGTTCTCGAAAGACAGGAGTGGCGCCTGTTTCGTGATCCACAAAAAATGGCCGGCCCACCGGCGCGAAGGCATCGAGGCTGGCGCCATACGCAAGAATGCGATCCCTGTGCATAAAGCAGCGGCTTCCACAACGTTGCAGCAGATTTAATTAAGCAATTATATTTTGATACATATATTTTAATAACAAGGCTATTTTTATTCATGCATATTTCCTCTCGCGTAACATCCCAGGCGTCTGAAGCAGATGTAACGATGGCGCCTTTCTTTGGCCAAAGTGTTGTCATCTCAAACAAAAAAGGGGGCGAATGACGCGCAAATTGCGCGGAAAAAAAGTTGTTGACAATGGAGCGGATATGTGCTACACTTATTGCTCGTTGTCGCTGCGGCATACGCCGCGCGCTTATCATCTCCCGGGAACAGCAGGCGCTGGCAGTCTGTTGTGCGGGGGGCAGAGATAAGTTGACAAAGCAGTTGAATTTGTAGTATATTGCTTTTTCTGTGTTTTTATTCCGAATTTTCGGGGTCAGCGCGATGGTGGCGGACCAAGCCTAAAAGCGGCGTTTTGCCGGGGGCTTGGACGCTTGACAAACCGTCTTGCTGATGGTATACTGTGAGTTCGGAAAAGATAAGCGGCGTCCCGGATGGGGCGTCGAGGGCTGAGCGCCGATCGCAAATACGGTACGGTAGCGGGCCGAATGTGTCTTTATGACGCGCGTTCTTTGAAAATTGAATACGATGTACGACGGAATCACAATGCTGTCTTGTGCCGGCGCAGCCGCGACGCAGTCGCGGCGGCCCGAAATAAGATGGTTCCTAGTTGATATTACTCCCTCCCCTGTTTCGGCGGGGGAGAACTAGGGAGCAAACTTTCAGACAACACCGCCCGGCCATTGGCGGGGCTGTGTTCGATTTTTATCGGAGAGTTTGATCCTGGCTCAGAACGAACGCTGGCGGCAGGCCTCATACATGCAAGTCGCGCGATTAAAGCCCCTTCGGGGGTGTATAAAGCGGCGAACGGGTGAGTAACAGGTGGACAACCTGCCTCTTGGCGGGGGATAACGGCTGGAAACGGCCGCTAATACCGCATGTGGTTGCCGGGTCTCCGGACCTGGCAAAGAAAGGCGCTTCACGGCGCCGCCAAGAGATGGGTCCGCCCCCCATTAGCTAGTTGGCGGGATAACAGCCCACCAAGGCGACGATGGGTAGCCGAGCTGAGAGGTTGATCGGCCACACTGGAACTGAGATACGGTCCAGACACCTACGGGTGGCAGCAGTAGGGAATATTGCGCAATGGGCGAAAGCCTGACGCAGCCATGCCGCGTGAGTGACGAAGGCCTTCGGGTCGTAAAGCTCTTTTCTGAGGGAAGAACATCCGGTGGAGGCAATGCCATCGGCTTGACGGTACCTCAGGAATAAGGAACGGCTAACTCCGTGCCAGCAGCCGCGGTAATACGGAGGTTCCTAGCGTTGTTCGGAATTACTGGGCGTAAAGGGAGCGCAGGCGGAGGAGCGGGTCTAAAGTGGAAGCCCGGGGCTCAACCCCGGAAGGGCTTTGGATACCCCTCTTCTTGAGTTCGTGAGAGGAAGGCGGAATTCAGGGTGTAGCGGTGAAATGCTTAGATATCCTGAGGAACACCGGTGGCGAAAGCGGCCTTCTGGCGCGAAACTGACGCTGAGGCTCGAAAGCGTGGGGAGCGAACGGGATTAGATACCCCGGTAGTCCACGCCGTAAACG
>CAZLII010000111.1:0-9809 GCA_964559065.1 uncultured Nitrospirales bacterium
GCGAAGGCGAAGGCGAAGGCGAAGGCGAAGGCGAAGGCGAAGGCGAAGGCGAAGGTGAAGGCGAAGGCGAAGGCGAGGGTGAGGGTGAGGGTGAAGGTGAAGGCGAAGGTGAAGGCGAAGGTGAAGGTGAGGGCGAAGGTGAAGGTGAGGGCGAAGGCGAAGGTGAGGGCGAAGGCCCATATTTCCACTCCGCGGACTATAATCCCCCCGACTGGAGAATTGGCATTGAGGAACTGTTGCGCGTCATTCAGTTCTTCAACGCCGGCGCATATCACTGCGATGATCCCGAGAATCCTTTTGAAGAAGGATATATGCCCGGATACGGGGAGAACCATGATTGTCCGCCGCACAGCAGCGACTACAAACCGCAGGACTGGGTGATCAGCCTGTCCGAAGTGCTGCGCGCCATCCAGTTCTACAATTATGGGGCGTACCACTATTGTCCGGGCGTGAGCGAAGACAATTACTGTCCAGGACCTGCACCGGAGGAATAAGCAGCGAGTTTGTTTTTGGGGCGGTCGCGGGTTTGCCCGCGACCGCTTCATGAGATACACTGGGCGCCCGGTTTGACAAAGCCGGGTGCTTTCTTTTTTTGGGGGAAGTATTCATCTGAGTGACGATGACGGTAAGACGGAGGATGGCTGATGAAAGGCACTCATTACAATCCGGAATCTTGCGCGCATTCCGGCTGCGACGATTTTGCCCTGACAGGCGCGGAGCACTGTTGGGAGCATCTGACGGACAAGGCGGCGTTCGTCGCGGCGTTGCTCGAGAAAGGCATGGCGGATGCGCGGTTGCAGGGCATAGACCTTTCCGGAATGGACTTGCGCGGGGCGGACTTGCACGGCGCGCGGCTGTCCGGCGCATGCCTGCGCAATGCCGACCTGCGCGATGCGGATTTGCGCCGCACTTTTCTGGACGACGCCAATCTGACCGGCGCGGACCTCAGCGGCGCCAACCTGGAATTTGCGGTACTGGGCGGCGCGGACCTGACGGGGGCAAAACTGGTGCATGCGCGTCTGCTCCGCGCCAATCTGGTGGGCGCGGCGGGGGAGGGGGCGGATTTTTCCGGGGCGGACCTGTATTATTCGCGGCCCGGCAACGCCCGGTTTGCGAATGCGTCATTTCGCGGGGCGAAGATCCAGCGGGCGATATTCCGCCGGGCTGACCTGCGCGGGGCGGACTTCACCGGCGCGCGGGGCGAAGCCAATTTCGAGAACGCGAAGATGGAGGGCGCGCGGCGATGATTTTCGAGCATTTCCTCTTGGACGTGAACGAGGCCAACGCTTTTCTCGTGGGCTGCGAAGAAACGCGCGAGGCGTTGTTGGTGGATGTGGGCGATTGGGATGCCCGGATCGAACAATGCCTGCGCGACCATGCGCTCCGCCTGACAAAAATCTTCATCACGCATGACCATTACGACCACACCGCAGGACTGCGCCAGGCGATTGCCGCGACCGGCGCGACCGCCTACAGCGGGTCGGGCATGGCGGATGGTCAACGCACCCAACGTTTGGCGCATGGCGACACCTCGGTCATCGGCAATATCACGGGCCGGGTTGTCGCCACGCCCGGCCATACCCCGGAGGGGATTTGCCTGATCATTCCGGGGATGGCATTCACCGGCGACGCCCTTTTCGCCGGTTCCGTGGGTGGCACAAGTTCCCGCGCCAATGCGGAACAGCAGATCGCGGCCATCCGCTCGCATCTTTTCGCGCTTCCCGGCCACTACGAAGTTCATCCCGGCCACGGGCCGTCAAGCACCATCGGCATCGAGCGCCGCCACAATCCCTTCTTCAATCCTTGACGCGGGTGCGGCCGCCGGTAACACAGCGATAAAGACTCGCCTTTGTTTCTTCGTCCTTGCTGTCTTTGTTTGTCCTTGTCGTCCTGCGTGTTGATGCTGATCCATCGGAAACGAAAAAGGCAGGCTGTCTTTTGGACGCCTGCCTTTTCGGCGAGCAATCGCCGAATATCACATTTCGGCGGTGTAACTGGTGAGGATGTTGATGTAGTTGGCGCGTTCAAAGGCGGCGGGTTCGGCCACGGATTTCTGGCTCATGCTGCCCTGCATCATTTCGATGGAATCGTATTCATGCTCTTCCATCCACTGTGCAACGCCGTCGCGCAACACGCTGAGATGGTCAATGCCGTGTTTCAGGAGTGCGCTGGTGGTCATGGCAACCTTGGCGCCGGCCATCATGCACTTAATCACATCTTCGGGGGTGTGTACCCCGCCGGTGATGGCGATGTCTGCGTTGATGCGACCATAGAGGATCGCAGCCCAGCGCAGGCGCAGTCGGAGCGTTCCGGAGGAACTGAGCCGCAGGTTGGGTTTCACCTCCAGGTTTTCCAGATCGAAGTCGGGCTGATAGAAACGATTGAAGATCACCAAGCCGTCGGCGCCGGCCTCCGCCAGGAGACGCGCCACATACGCGAGCGCGCTGAAGAAGGGGCTTATTTTCACTGCGACGGGAATTCTCACGTTTGCCTTGACATCGCGGACAAGACTGACGTGCATGTCGCGCACATATTCTCCCGTCATATCCAGGGCGGTGGGGATGTAATAGACGTTGAGTTCGAGCGCGTCGGCGCCCGCCTCCTCGATGCGCTTGGCGTACTCCAGCCAGCCGCCGCTCGATACGCCGTTCAGGCTGCCGATAATGGGGATGTTCACCGCTTCCTTGACGTGGCGCAGATGCTCCAGGTATCCATCCGGTCCCATCTTGAACTCGCTCATCTGGGGAAAATACGTCAAAGCCTCGGCAAAGGTCTCCTCGCCCTGGCACAGATTGGCGTTCAGCGCATGACTGTCGTAGGTGAGTTGCTCCTCAAAGAGCGAATGCAGCACCACCGCGCCCGCCCCCGCGTCTTCCATGCGCCGGACATTATCCAACGACTGGCTCAAGGGCGACGGCGACACCACCAGCGGGTTCCTGAGCGTCAATCCCAGGTATTTCGTGCTTGTATCAATCATGGTTTGTCTCCTCCCACCGGCGCACCGTCCGTGAGCGCGCCGCATTCATTTTTCCGGTCATTGATTCGCCGTGGCGCTTTCTATCTTCTCGGCGGCCTCTTCCTGCGACCATTTGGGCATTGCGGCCAGATATTCATAGAGCCGCCAACGCTGCATCACATCGGCTTCGGCCTGTTGCAGCAGTTTCTTCGCGTTTTCCGGATTGCTCAGCGCCAGCATTTTGTAGCGCGTTTCATTGTAGATGTACTTTTCCAACGGCAACGTGGGCGCCTTGGAATCCAGTAGAAACGGGTTTTTGCCTTCCTTGCAGAGATCAGGGTTGAACCGCAGCAACGGCCAATGGCCTGACTGCACTGCGGCCTTCTGTTGTTCAAGCCCCATGGTCAGGTTGTAGCCGTGGGCGATGCAGTGACTGTATGCGATGATGAGCGAAGGGCCTTTGTAGGCCTCCGCTTCGCGGAAGGCGCGGACGGTATGCACGTCGTTGGCGCCCATCGCCACTTTGGCCACATACGCGGAACCGTAGGTCATCGCCATCAGCGCGAGGTCCTTCTTCGCGACCGGTTTGCCAGCCGCGGCGAACTTGGCGACCGCCGCGCGCGGCGTCGCCTTCGAGCATTGCCCGCCGGTATTGGAGTACACCTCAGTGTCGAGCACCAGAATGTTGATGTCACGTTCCGAGGCGATGACATGGTCAAGTCCCCCATAGCCGATGTCATAGGCCCAGCCGTCGCCGCCCATGACCCACACGGACTTCCGCACCAGCATGTCGGCCACGCTTAACAATTCGCGCGCCTCCGACGCTTCGGAACCTTGCAGTTTCCGTTTCAGTGCGGCCACGCGTTCCCGCTGCGCCTTGATGCCCGCCTCGTTCGACTGGTCCGCCTGAAGAATTTCCTCGACCAGTTGCGTGCCGACGCTGTTTTCCAGTTGACGCAGCAGGAGTTTCGCGTACTCATTCTGCTTGTCAATGCTCACGCGCATGCCGAAGCCGAATTCAGCGTTGTCCTCGAAGAGCGAATTGGACCATGTCGGACCGCGTCCCTCGTTGTTGACGGCCCATGGCGTGGTGGGCAGGTTTCCGCCGTAAATTGAGGAACAGCCGGTGGCGTTTGCGACATAGGCGCGGTCGCCGAAGAGTTGCGATACAAGTTTGACATAGGGCGTTTCACCGCAGGCCGCACAGCATCCCGAAAACTCGAATAGCGGCTGGAGCAATTGCACATCTTTGACGGTGTTGGTGTTCACCTTGAGCCGGTCAAATTCCGGGATACTTTCAAAGAAGCGCCAATTCGCGCATTCCTGATCGCGCACTTTCAGGATCGGTTCCATGTTGACCGCCTTCAGGCGCACTTCGCGCTTGTTCTTGGCCGGGCACGCCTGGACGCACAGGCCGCAGCCCGTGCAGTCTTCAGGCGAGATTTGCAGCGTAAAGCGGAGGTCCTTGAACTCGCGCCACTTGGGTTCGGCGGACCGGAACGATTCGGGCGCGTTTTCCAGGTGTTTCGGGTCGTATATCTTCGCGCGAATCACGGCATGCGGGCAGACCAGCGCGCATTTCCCGCATTGGATGCAGACTTCCGGGTCCCAAATCGGCACTTCGAGTCCGATATTCCGCTTTTCCCACTGGGTGGTTGCCGTGGGGAAGGTGCCATCCACGGGCAGCGCGCTCACCGGTAAATTGTCGCCCTCGCCCGCGATGATCTTCCCCGTCACTTCCTTGACAAAATCGGGCGCTTCCTCCGGCACGGGCGACCTGAAATCGAAGGTGCTGGTCACCTTGTCCGGAACCTTCACTTCGTGCAGATGGTCCAGGGACATGTCCACCGCGGCCCAGTTCTTCTGGACGATGGATTCGCCGCGCTTGCCATAGGTTTTCTTGATGGATTGCTTGATCGCCTCGATGGCTTCTTCGCGTGGAAGGATGCCGCTGATGGCGAAAAAGCAGGTCTGCATCACGGTGTTGATGCGACCGCCCATGCCCGCCTCGCGCGCCACTTTCACGGCGTCTATCGCGTAGAATTTCAGTTTCTTCTCGATAATCTCCTGCTGAATCGTGCGCGGCAGATGGTCCCAGACTTCGTCGGGGCCATAGGGGCTGTTCAGGAGAAATGTTGCGTCTGGCTCGGCGCATTGGAGCACATTGTAGCGATCAATGAATGTGAACTGGTGGCACGCCACAAAGTTCGCCTTTGTAATGAGATAAATGGACCTGATGGGACGTGGCCCGAAGCGCAGATGCGAAATGGTCATGGACCCGGATTTTTTCGAGTCGTACACGAAATAGCCCTGTGCAAAATTGGGCGTATCCTCGCCGATGATCTTGATGGAATTCTTGTTGGCGCCCACGGTGCCATCCGCGCCCAGGCCATAGAATATGGCGCGCACGGCGCCAGGGTCTTCGGTGGAAAAATGCGGGTCGTATTCTAGACTGGTATGCGTCACGTCGTCCACGATGCCGACGGTGAAACCATGTTTTGGATTGTCTTTTTTTAGTTCGTCCAGCACGCCCTTGATCATGCCCGGCGTGAATTCCTTTGAGGAGAGGCCGTATCGTCCGCCGACGATGCGCGGCATGGCCGCAAAGGGCGCGATGCCGGATGTCAGTTCCTGATTCACAGCCGCCAGCACATCCAAATACAGGGGTTCGCCTGGGCTGCCCGGTTCTTTGGTGCGGTCAAGCACGGCGATCTTCTGCACCGTCTTCGGCAACGCCTTCACAAAATCCGCCGAGGAAAAAGGCCGGAACAGGCGCACTTTGATCAGGCCGACCTTTTCGCCCTGCTTCGCCAGAAACGCGACTACCTCGTGCGCCGCTTCCGCGCCGGAACCCATGATCACCATCACCCGCTCCGCGTCCGGCGCGCCCACATAATCGAAAAGATGATAGTGACGCCCCACCAACGCCCCCATACGGTCCATCACCCGCTGCACAATGCCGGGGCATGCATTGTAAAAGGGATTGACCGCTTCGCGCCCCTGGAAATATACGTCGGGATTCTGCGCGGTGCCTCGAAGGACGGGATGGTCCGGCGACATCGCCCGCGCGCGATGCGCTCGGACAAACTCGTCGTCTATCATCGCCCGCACATCTTCTTCCGTCAACTCTTCCGTTTTGTTGACCTCGTGCGAGGTGCGGAATCCGTCGAAGAAATGAATGAACGGAATCCGCGATTCCAGGCTCGCGGCCTGGGCAATCAAGGCAAAATCTCCCGATTCCTGCACGGAACAGGAGGAGAGCAGGGCGAATCCCGTGCCGCGCGCGGCCATGACATCGGAGTGATCACCAAAGATTGAAAGCGCTTGGGCGGCCAATGTCCGCGCCGATACGTGAATGACGCAAGGGGTCAATTCCCCTGCAATCTTGTACATGTTCGGCAGCATCAGCATCAACCCCTGCGATGCGGTGAAGGTGGTCGTCAGCGCGCCTGTCTGCAGCGCGCCGTGCACCGCGCCCGCCGCGCCGGCCTCGCTTTGCATTTCCACCACCACCGGCACCGCGCCCCAGATGTTCTTTTTCCCTTCCGAGGCCCACTGGTCCGCCCATTCTCCCATGCCCGACGACGGCGTAATGGGATAAATCGCTGCGGCGTCATTCGTCAGGTAGGCGATCCGGGCGACTGCTTCGTTCCCGTCTATGGTGATCATCGGTCTGCTCATGCTGCATCACTCCGTGCGTGTCGCCGGGCTTATGCGCGCCGGACGCGCCTGATGCCCGGACGGGGTTAAGGACTCAACGCGGCGGCATGCCACCATTTTGGAATGGATGGATGCCGGCAGAAAAACGAACCCCCTTCCGTGCTTTGGCGTACTACAGGGGCGTTTTCGCGCTCTTGGCGTGCGGTCGGCAGATGATAGCGCCAGCCCGCATTCTGCGTAGATTATGCATGGATCGCCCCCCATATTGCAATTTCCCGAAAAACGCCCAATTCCCGAAAAATGCCCTGCTTGGCGTTTGCGCCAAGAGCGGCGTATCATACGCCACCAGAAGCGGCGACCAGATCTCTGTAGGATGCAAAGGCCGCAGCGATGTAATTGCAGGTCTTCAAACATGGGAGGAAACAGAAGATGGCATCGCATCGGGAAATGAACCGTCGGCGTTTTCTGGAAAGCATGGGGGCGGGGGCGGCGTTGGCTGGTCTGGGATTGGGCGGCGGCTGCGCAACCGGGCCGCGCATCAGTGTAGCGAAAACGGACCCGCATGCGCCGAAGACCGGCGCATTGGTGCGCGAGGATGAAGTCATCGGCATCGGCATGATCGGCGTCGGCGGGATGGGCATGTCCCATGTGGGCGAGTTGGTTGATAAGGAAAAACGCGGCGAAGCGGTGGCGATTCGCGCCGTCTGCGACGTCTACGAGCGGCGCAAGAAACAGGCCGTGGCGCGGGTGCAGGAAACGACCGGACGCGCCGTGGAAGCATACACCGATTACCTGAAATTGCTCGAGCGCGACGACATCCACGCCGTCGTGATCGCAACCCCAGACCATTGGCATGCCCTGAACAGCATCCACGCCTTGGAGGCCGGTAAGGACGTGTATTGCCAAAAGCCGATGACGCTCTACGCAGAGGAGGCGCTGGCGGTGCGTGACAAAGTCTCTGAGACGGGTCGCATTTTCCAGTGTGGGGCGCAGGGGTCCTCGGACGATTTCTATTGGCAGGCGCGCAAGTTCATCCAGAGCGGCGGCATCGGCAAGGTGCTCTGGGCGCAGGCGGATGTCAGCCGTAACAGCAAGGGCGGCCCGGGGGACCGGGGCGGGGAATGGAACTGGCCCATTCACAAAGACGCCACGGACGACCCCGCCCGCGGCGACGCCTATATTGACTGGGAGCGCTGGCTGGGTCCTGCGCCGAAACGCCCCTTTTCCAAACCGCGCTATTTCCAATTCCGCAAGTTCTGGGACTATTCCGGCGGCATCGCCACCGACTTGCTCTACCACGTGCTCGCGCCGCTCACCATCGCGCTGGACGCGCAGGCCCCGGAACGCGGCACGGGCAGCGGCGGCATCTTTGTGCAAAAGGACGACCGGGAAGTGCCGGACACGTTCATGATGAATCTCGACTATCCCGACGACTACACTGTTGTGATGACGTCTTCGATGGCGAATCAGCAGGGACTGCCGCTGATGATTCGCGGTCATTTCGGCACGATATACCGGGGCGATCAAGGGGCGCTGCGCGCGGTCGCCGAACCGCAGTTCACCGAATGGTTCAAGAAGGAGCACGGCGCGGAGGAAATTATCATTCCCGCGCAACCGCGTCCGGACCACATGTCCAACTGGCTCGCCTGCATCCGCACGCGCGAACAGCCGCACCTCGACGCCGACACCGCGTGCCGGGCCATGATCGGCATCCGCATGGGTGTTGACGCCTACATCAAAGACCAGGTGATTTTCTGGGACAATGCGAAGGAACGCTTTGTGGACAGCCATCCCCGGCCCCATCGCGACGCAAAATCCCCGGTTGAAAAATCCTGAAGTGCGGCCAATAATGCCGCAAGGAAATAGATATTGACCGGAAAACGGAGTTGGTTTGTCATCCCAGAGGGGACGCCGCATGCGATATGAATATTCGGGGTATTTGAGCACGATCCTAGACGCGCCGGACCCGGAGGCGCGGGATTCTTTGGAATGCGTGCGCTTCACGGCGGACGACATCGCACAGTGGGCGCTGGCAGATGACGAAGCGCACGGTGAATGGCAGCATATCCCGGCGACGGTGGAACGCACGGCGGACGGCGTGCTGCTGGTTGGACATTTCGAGGATGTGCGCCGCATTGACAACCTGGACCGTAATGATCCCAGTTTCTGGGTGCCGTTGAGCACGATGCATTGGCGCGATGCGCGCTGCCCGATTGACACCGCCAAATACCCCATCGCGGAAATCACGTATCGCTGTCATACGCCCATGGCGCGGCCGGCGTGGGTGTGGCACTACCCCGGCGGCATGCACTTTGACGGGCTTCAGCCCGTTCGCGAGTGGCGCACCATCGCGCGGCGCATCCCCCATTTCGGGTTTCCAGCGCAGGTGGACAGGCTCACCGTGCGGCTCTATTCCACGGCGCGCAGCCGCGAGGCGCTGGAGATCGCGGAAATTCGCTTCCGCGCGCCCACCCCCGAAGAGGCGGAAGCCTGCTCTGTGCATTATGAGGCGCTCCTCAAAGAACCGACGCCGCGCCGTTACCCGCTGCTGGACAGTTTCATGCCCGCAGGCGTGTACATGAAGGCCGGGTCCGCCAAGCGTCTGGCGGAAATCATGGACATTTCCTTCCATGACTACTGGCGTCTGGCCATCGAGGACGTCGCGCGCCACTCTCACAACTGCATCGTTCTCGAGGAGGTGGAGGAAATAAGTGCGGCGGAATGGGCTGATCTTCTGGTCCTCACCGAAACCTACGATGTACGCCTGATCCCCACCTTTAACTGGTCCATGGATGCGTTTGACTTGGAAGGCCCCGCATTAATTGAAAAGCATATTCGCCCCAATGCGAACTCGTCCGCCATTCTCGGTTGGAATATCCATGACGAACCCGCCGAGCATTCTTTCCCCGCCATGATGCGCGCCCGCGCGATGATAGCGGCCGCGGACCCCAACCATCCCATGGTGATCATGATGCGCGACCCGGACGCGTTTGCGCTGTTTGCGCCGTTTTTCGCCGTGTCGGGCATGACGCATTTCAAGTCGCACGCCGCCTCGGAATTGGGCGCCCTGATCCGCACCCACCGTCCCCTGTCCCGCGGCAGCCAGTTCTGGGTGCTGGCACCCGCATTCGTGTACGCTACCGACACGCCGGAGTGGAACACCTGCCCCGAAATGCGCCTGCTCATCAATCAC
>CAZLII010000112.1:0-9788 GCA_964559065.1 uncultured Nitrospirales bacterium
CACGCCGCGGATGTAGTCGGCATTGACGCCGAGGCCGCAGCGCAGTTGATAGGCGAAATCAACATTGACGCGGCGCAGGAATTGCACGCCCGCGCCGGTGGCAAAGCCGAAGAAATTGTCCGGGTTGCCTGAGCCGCGTTCCCAAGGCCATGCGAAGCCGCCCGGCCTGCCGGTGGCGGGTTCCTGGTCAAAGAAGACGCCGCCACGCACGGTCCAGAGTTGACGCAGGGTTTCCCTGGGCTGCCTGGGCAGGAACACGTATTCCGTGCCGAGGCGGACGGCGTAAGTGGGCTTGAAGCGGGGCCGCGCCCAGCGGTCGTCAAGATTGCTGAAATCCACCAGAGAGAAACGCAACCCATTGGCGTCCCGTACATAGAAGTTTTTCCAGTCCGTCCGTGCGGCATCCAGGGCGAGGGTGAACCGGTCGTTGACGCGGCAAGCCACGCCCAAGGCCAGCGTATCTGGGAAACGGATGCGCCGGTTTTCCTTTTTCTCAAGCGGCCAGACTTCCAGATGGCCCGCGCCGATCATGGTGGGCAGATTCATCTGGAAACTGTAGCCGGAACGCGAATAGCGCGCCTTCCCTGAAAAGCCGGTGTCATACCGCAATCCAAAACTCCACCGGTTCACCGGATTCCACAGCACGCCAATGGTGAAATTCTCCCCCGAAAAGTCCTTGTATCGCTCCTTGGTGTCTCTCATGCTGAGGATGGGGAGCGGGCCAAAAAAATTGATTTCTTCGACGCGAAATCGCTGCTCCCACGAATTCTCGGAGAAAGGCGTGCTGCGCCAGAAATTGAAGGCAACGCCTACGGAGAGCCGGTGGGTGATTTCCATGGCAATCGCGGGGGTGATCGTGCTCAGTCCGCCCTCCTGCTCGAAACCCAGCCTCTGAAATCGGTTCAGTACCCTCCCGCGCGTTGTTACTGCGGCTGTTTCGAGCCGCGAATTAAAACTCCGTGAAAAATCATATTTGCGCTGATAGTTGAGCGAAACCGTCACATTCCGGGCCAATACGAGAAACGGCAGGGGGTAGGCGAAACTGAAATAGTTCAAATCGAAATTGTGGTCGAAGTGGCTGGATTCAAACTCGTCATGCCCATCCGCCCGGAACTGTTCCCAGATGCCGTTCCAACTTCCCACGACGGAGAATTCCGGGCGTTCCAGTTGCACCAGCCCCGCCGGGTTCCACGAGGCGGCGGTCGCGTCGTCGGCAATGGCCACAAAGGCGTCCGCCATGCCTGCGGCGCGCGCGCCGGAACCGACCGGAGTCGGCGAGACCGACACCTCCAGTTCCTGTCCGGCGGCAAAGCCGCCGCATGCAAGGGCGGCCGCTACGGCGCAGTATCGTCTGAGGCGTTTACTTGATGACCACATGGTGTCCCGGTTCTATCGGGTAGGCGCCCACGCTCTCCGCGTCTGATTCCGGGAGGATGCGGGCCGTGCTGAATTCCGCGCCGACGCCGAGGATGAGTCCCTGGCCGATGACTTTGGGTCGCAGGCTGCCCGTGGGCAGACCGGTCACCGGATGCATCCGCTCCTCGGTCCTGAAGACGACGCACTTCATGGACGGACGGATACGGTGGCTTCGATTCAGGTCAAACTCAAGCACCGGCGCATCCCAATTCCAGACTGTTCCGGTGGGCCTTGGAAACACCTGCACGAGGCGATAACCCAAGTCCTCGATGACCCGGTCCAGTTCCGCGTAAGGTCCGGCGACGTCTATGAATGTGGCGATATATTCACCGGTCTCCGTGCTTGTGCCATTGAGCACAATCTCTATTGACTCGGCGTCGCGCCGGACGCGCGCCGTGAACACCACCTCGGCGGCCGTCAACTGATTCAATGCGAGGCGGTTTCTTGGCGATGCCAAGAATCCGGAGAGTTCCTGCTCGGCGAGGATGGGTTCCAAGAGCGCGCGGTCCACAATGCGGAAGCGTTGCGCCACAGCCGGGATCGCTCCGAGCAGGTCCAGGACCGTTACGGCGTCTTCGGTGAGGCCGGGATTCTCGATTCGCGTTTCAGCGCGGAGAAATGCCACGGCCAGTTTTGCGGCATCCACCTCGATTTCCGACCGCTCGCGCAGAATCGTCTTGCGGTCGTCAGCCGCGCGGTCTGCGGCATCCGTTGCGCGCGCGTGCAACACGTTGGGGCCGGCGTCCAGCCGAAGGCGGCGGGTGACGCGCATCTCCGCGCGGCCCGGAATCACCGCGACCGGTTGTTCATTCAAAGCAACTTGCGTAATCGGCGCATCGGATCGCACCGCCAGCGCCACGACGATTTCGTCCTCGTAATATTGGTCGCCTTCTCGTATCTCAGGCATTTCGACGCGCAGGCCATCGCGCGGATTGGCCGCCAACACAAGCAATCTTCCGTTGATCATCCGCGCGTGGAAGGGCGGCGGGAGCGCATGCGCTGTGCCGCCATCGGCGGCGAAGACCATGTCTCCATGCCGCTTGGCGAACGTTGCGGCGTCCACTGGCACCAGCCCCTGGGTCACGTTGCCGAGCGTGTCCGCGCAGGCGAAATAGACCGGCGATTCGAGATCAACATGGGCCAGTTCGACTTCAAATGACGCGGGACGCCCGGGGCGCCCGGCAATTGCCGCGTCTTTTCCGCCGATATGCAGCGATGCGACGCCGCTCCGGTCCATGGCCAGGCCGCGCACAATACCGGGCACAACGACCGGCGTGTCGAAACTCACCGCCGGACCGTCCACATCCGTCTCGACGAATGCGTAGGCCACCGCCGTGTTGCCCGCCAAATCCGTGGCGGTCACGGGGACCCTGTTCTGGCCGGGAGTGAGCGCCACTTCCCCGGAAAAGGACACCTCTGGAGCGGATACCGTCACATCCACAGGACGGTCTCCGACGCGCACCGCCGCGACGTAGGTGTTGTCTCGCGCGACGCCCTCGATTCGCGCCCGGGTGGCGCCAATCGGTATATCGCCGCGCGGAGCGATGATCTTTATGGTCGGCAGTTCGGCATCACCGCCCTGCGCAACGATCAGTTTCCGCCGCGCCTCGCCCAGAAAAAATGCGGCCCGGGCGGAATGTTGCTGCGACAGGCTGCGCTCGAGCGCGGCGGCGCTTTCTTCCAGGCGGTCCTGGTGGAAATAGACAATGCCCAGTTCGCGGATCGGGAAATATTCCGGCAGGAGGTGAAGGCCATAGGTGCGCGGCCAGAGGCTGTCCCGGTTGCGCCCGGCCAGGGCGGCGCGGAGGTCGCTCTCCGCCTCATTGTAGAATCCCCCTTCCAGAAAAGAGCGCCCCCGTTCGTAGTAGTTCCACCAGCGACCGCGGAAACGGCCCTCCGTGACGCCGTAACGAACGCCGTCGCGCGCGTAAGGTTCCGCGTCATGCTTCGCGACGCAGGCGGTAAGCAACGCGAGAACCAGGCAAACACTTCGCAGTCGCGCGGTCCCCGGGCTTCTCCATGCGCTCATGTGCGGCCTCCGACTTATGATTCCGTGCGCGCCTCAGCCACATACCAACCCTGCTCTGCAACGGATGGTATGTTCGCCGAATCCATTCCCTCTATCGCCACCTCCGAGGTATTGCCTCGGACATTTTGCGTGATGACAGAAACGCCCGGAATCGGGTCGTCCTCCATCGTCGGCATCACATGGAAATGCATCTCCTCCCGGACGCCTGCCGCTGCGCCAATGTTGACCTCCGGCCCATTGGGTCCGGCGTGGATACGGCCGCGAAGCGGATAGGTCGTCCGTATCGCATGGTGGACGGACTCCGCCAAAGCGTTGACCAGCGAATCCGGCGGAATCTGCGGCATGATATCCACAGGCGGCACGGAAACACGCTCGGTGGTTTCCACATCCACCACATTTATGAGCGCCTTCTCCTGTCCGCCGACCGTGGCAAAGCGGCATTGTACCGCCAGCCGCGCGCCGAGCACGTGCCCCAACGACAACTGGCCCGAACGCGTGCTCAGCAGGGCGGACAATTCCTGTTCCTGGAGTATCGCCTCTATCTGTTCTCGGTCAACGAGGCGCATCGCGGTTTTTGTATCGAGGGCATGACCGAGCAGCCACGGGAGCACATCGGCCAGGCCGGAGGAAACGGCATACACGCTGGACTCCGCCTGCGCCGGCAACACGAAAAAGGTGAGCGGTCGACTTGTCCACCGATCCGACGGCTCCACCGTCACCGTCCCGCTGTCAATCAAATCGCGGATGCGCCGCGCCGCCGCGCTGGTCTGCTCTCGCTGCTCCGCGCTCATTCGGCTGCGTATGGCCGCCAGATATGCGTCGGCAACGGAATTACCGTCCCCTGTGCCCGCCGCTTTCGCCTTTTCAAATGTGCTCACGGCCTGTTCGTAGGCGCCAAGGTGGTAACAAGCCAGACCAAGCAACTGCAGGGCTTCGGCATATTGCCATTGAAACCGAAAATGGGCGCGCTCCGCCCCTTCGACCAGGCTGAGCGCCTCCTCGAAGCGCCGATGCATCGCCGATACCTTCGCCAACAACACCCTCGCGTACGTGGTCCTGTCGCTATCTTGTAGTTCGCCCAGGCGCTCCAGATGGTTCGCATTTCCCGATGCAAGCGCCAAGGCGGCGCGACATTCAGCGGCGATTCGCGCATCGTCAATCGCCGAGAAGGATTCCTCCGCCTGCGCCAGCCGCCCCAACAGCATCTCCGCATATCCGAGGCCGTAGAAGGCCGGCGCGTTCTTGTGCCCCGCCTCGATCGCCGCGCGATAAGCCGCTTGCGCGGCGGCGAAGTCGCCTTCGTCCATATGCCGGTCCGCCTGCGCCAGAACAATCCTGGTATTCTGACCGCTGTAGCCCAGAAACGAGAAGTAGATCACGGTGCTTATGGCCAACGCCGCAGCCGCCAGCAACGGCAGGCCAAAGCGCGCATAGCGTTGCAGCCGGGAAGAAGAAGCAGCCCTGGCGGCTGTCTCTGAAACGTGTCCCCGCCGCTCGATTTGCCACAACATGCCGCGCAGTTCCCGCGCCAGATCGTCCGCTGACTGATAGCGGTCTTCAGGTGCGTGCGCGATGGCTTTTTCCACAAGTTCGACCACGGGGAGGGGCAGACCGGGACGGTGCTGCGTCAGTGGTATCTTCCGTCCCTCACGGATGGCTGACATGATGGCATCTGCCGATTCTCCGGCAAACGGCCGCTCGTTCGCCAACAGTTCATAAAGACTGACCCCCAGCGAAAAGATGTCCGACCGGGCGTCCAGCGGCAAGCCTTTGACCTGTTCGGGCGACATGTAGGGAGGAGACCCGCTGATATGTCCTGAAGTGGTGCAACTGTCCAAACCCTGGATTTTTGCAATCCCGAAATCCGCCACCTTGACCTTCCCGAATTCCTTGGAAATAAGCAGGTTGGCCGGCTTGATATCCCGGTGGAGAATGCCCCGCTGGTGCGCATAGTCCAGGGCCTCCGCCGCCTCCAGGGCGATCTGCAGCGCGCGGGCAACGGGCATGCCGTCCGGATATTCGTCCAGAAGTTGCGCAGCGTTGATTTCCGCGTATTCCAATACGAAGAAAAAGCGACCTTCATGCTCCCCCCACTCGAATATCTGGATAATCGAAGGATGCTTGGAAAGGCTTGCGATCGCCTTCGCTTCACGCTCAAAGAGGCGCCGGTGCTCCGGGTCCAATGCGTTGCGCAGCACTTTTACCGCCACGGTGCGGTTGAGTTTTACGTCATGCGCTTTATAGACCGTACCGAAGCCGCCGCGCCCCAGAATGCCTTCCACGACCAGATTGCCCAGCCGGGCTTTGATCAGCGGGTCCAGCGATGCGTCCACTCCGGGAGGCAGCGGCCCCATAATGGTCCCCGGAGTCAATGAGGAAGTGGACATGTCTGGCGTAAGGGTTGTTGGGGGATCCGTATTTTCCCCCTTGCCGTTGTTCGATTCCGTTTGTCCTCCGGAGTCTTTTGTCATAAGCGACAGTCTCCCTCTCCCCGATTATCCATGGCAACAAGAATGCCATTTTACTACCTGCCGTTACAAAACGCCATTTGCCTCGTAAAAAGAGTGACAGAGCGCGTCACAATATAATCCCAGCACCACCGTCCTTTATAGGGCCTTCCGATAATTGGCGATCGTAATATTGGGAGTACTTCTTCTGAGATAAGGCCGGCTTTCGCCATAAACATGCGGACGGTTGTAGTATCGCCTGTACCTCTCGGGGGCTTGTCCGGCAATCAAAAAATCGGGGCGGCTCGAAGCCTTCGTGCCGGTCGCCCCGCCCAGTATGTGATGCGTTCAAATTGTCATGGATGTCCGACACAGAAACCATCTTCAGTGGGCGGCTGCGCATCGGGGCATGCGTAATAACCATTGGCGTTATAGAATTGGATCAGCCGCAGCAATTCTGTGAGATTGATCATCCAATTCTGAGGATTGTAGTCCGAGTTGTGCGGCATACAGTCATGGTGTGCGGGATTCGGCCCGACCGTATATCCATCTTCGGTGCTCGCAGGCGGTATTGCGCAGTGATAGCCGCCTGAATTGTAGAACTGGATTACGCGCAAAAGTTCAGACAGACTGATTTGGTTGTCGCCATCCCGATCGGCGCTGTGGTATTCACCCTCGCCTTCGCCTTCACCCTCGCCTTCGCCTTCACCCTCGCCTTCACCTTCACCCTCGCCTTCGCCCTCGCCTTCGCCTTCACCCTCGCCTTCGCCCTCGCCTTCGCCTTCACCCTCGCCTTCAGCGGCCTCGCACACAACGCCCCGAATTTCGCCATCCGGATGTTCTGTGCTGGTGATCAGGTAATAATACTGCTGGCCCTCGACGAAGAGCGCCAGTTCCGTTTCAGTCATGTCGTATTCCACGGGGCTGGTCGGATCGCCCAAATCAATCAAGAGCGGTCCGTTTTCACCTGGCGCGCCTTCGTAAATCCCGACAGACACAGGATTGGCGACAGTGTGTTCAATCCTGACGGAGATGATCAAGTCCCATTCGGGAAGGAACAGTCGGGGCGTGGCAACTGCCTGGCCTGTCGCGTCGGTCGCGACGGGAGGCACAACCTGATCGCCGGAAAGGAGGTCGTCACAGGCCACGGCAAAATCACAATACGGAGGGAAGACCGCCGGATTCAATGCCGCGGTCACATAGTCAATCCCTGGATCCGCGACTTCTTCCTTCTCGCCTTCGCCTTCCCCTTCGCCTTCCCCTTCGCCTTCTCCTTCGCCTTCGCCTTCGCCTTCGCCTTCACCTTCGCCCTCACCTTCGCCTTCACCTTCGCCCTCACCTTCGCCCTCACCTTCGCCCTCACCTTCGCCCTCACCTTCGCCCTCACCGGGTTCAGGACACAGCACAGGGGTGAAATATGCATATTCGCAGGCGTTGGGTGCGCCGTCGCCATCCGCGTCGCCATATGGCAGCAAATTGAAGAGCGATACATAGTCATCGGGGTTCAGATTTGGATTGGCGAAACCACCGGGCACCAAATCGCCCACCTCATCATTCAGGAGCGCGACCAGGGCGGCCACGAAACCAAAAGAACCGGTGCCCGTCACGATGAACGGGGCATCAGGGTCTTCGGGGGTGGGTTGGGAATAAACCTCAAAGCCGCCGTCGCCGAGGGTCAGATATGCCGTCAGTATGGGAATCAGTTCCGGCACAAGGAAGTTCAACAGGCCGACGGCCGTCTCGCCGAGGTCCGCTTCAAATTGTGTCATATTGCCTTCCCATGCTTCGCGCACTTCCCCATGGATGAAGACGCCGTTGTTGAACAGCGGATAGATCAGTATTGCCTGGAGCAGGCCGAGTTCGTTGGCCGCATCCAGGATGCCGTTGCCTTGAATCTCGATGAGCAGGTTTTCGGGGTCTGAGGTGTCAATCAGAAACGAGCCGTTGATATCGGCGTTGTTCGGCTGAAGCATTTCGACAAGATACTGCCATTCTTCGCCGAGGTCGTCCATCAGTGGATTGTCCACCAACCCCTGGAACAGTTCGCAGAAATTGATGTCAACGCCCGGTTCGGGGACCGTGGGGTCCAAGGCAGCGGCAACATAGGCCTCGGGACCATGGACAGCGTAATAATTATGCTCTTCACGGTTGGAATAGCCGTCGCCGTCGGCATCGGATTCCGCGCCGAACCACGCGCCCATCGTCACAAAATCTTCCGGATCGGGCGGCGTCACGCCGATTTCAGCAAGCAATCCAACCAGTTCCGAGATGGCATCCATCGTGTTGTCATCGCCCAGGATTGCATATCCCGCAAGCGTGTAGGACAACGAATCAATCAGGAACGGGGCCACCATATTCACAAGCGCCAGATAGCCGACAGCGTCCAGCGCATCCACGACGGTCGTTTTGATGAGCGTGAAATTGGCATTGAAGGCCGCCAACACATCATCATGCGTGAGACCGTTCTGGTCGAAACCCGGTGTATTCAATACATAGGCCACAAGCCCCAACTCATACTCGGCATCCAGCATGCCGTTGGGCTGCACATACGGTTCCTCTTCAATGACTTCCCCGTTGATGTCGGCCTCATCACAGGCGATAAGATTGGCAAAATCATTGATTTCCGGGAACAAAGGCGCCACCGGGGCCAGTGAGCAGAAAATGGTGTCCATGGCGCCGCAGAAATTGAAATTGCCCACACTCGGGGGCAGGGGGGTTAAGGGGGTGTCAAATGGCGAGGGGCACGTTGGCACGGCATGCGCCCCGCCGCCCGACACTCCCATCGCGACAATTGCCGCGATGCACAGGTACACTATTCGCTTCTTCATGTTAAGTTTTCCTCCTGATTTCCTTTTGCACTACGGTTCGTTTTGTGGTCTTCCTGTATATAAGGTAAATCCCATTGCGTCTTGCAGCGATATCCTTGGGTATTAAACATACCCCGATGGCAGCCATATCATTGCATGTCGTTTCCCATCCCACGCGCTCTGCACAAGCCATTACTCACCTTTTCACGAGCCTCTCGGTAAAGTTATCTCACGTTACCGGGAAAAAGTCAAGTTTTTCGCGTTTTCCAGGGCACAGGCAAACCCATTTGGCTTCTCCCTCACTGCCGGAAGGCGGCGCATTCAGAGAGAATCATGCCACCCACAACGCCAGTTGACCGCGTCCGCGCGGCGCTGATGCTGGAAGGTCATCAATGCCCTTGAATTTCTCGTTTACGAAGAAGATACTATTACCTCCAGGCAGCATAAACCAGTGATGGGAGCATGGGGAATGGCCGTAATTAGCGGTTCACAGGCTGGGGCACGCTGGAGGAGCGCGGCGCGTTGGGCGGCAATGCTGGCGCTTTGTCTGGCGATGCCGGCAGGTTGTTTCTCCTCCTGTGGCGGTTGCCGAAGGGCGGAACAGACCGCGCCCGGCGTTGGCGTCCCTGGGGCGCAGACGCCGCTCGCCCCCATGCTGGCTCCCGGAGCGCAGACGCCGCTCGCTCCGATGCTGACCCCCGGAGCGCAGACGCCGCTCGCCCCCATGCCCGCGCCAGCGACGCAAAGCCCAGTTGCCCCGATGCCCACGCCGACGGCCCAAAGCCCTTCCGCCCCGATGCCCGCGCCGGGGCCGGGCGCCATGTCCCCGACGCCTTCAGAAGCGGAGCCGCCGGCCCTCACGGCTGAACGACTGGAACAACTCCAGGAAGGGATGCAGTTTGACGAAGTGATGCGTCTGGTGGGTCGCCCGGAAGTCCTGGTGGCGCAACGGGGAGATGAGAGCGTCATTTATCGCTGGTCGCAGGATGGAACCAGTCTGCTGGGGCGTTTCGAAAAGGGTGTTCTGGTGCGCAAGTCGGTGCAGGCTGCGCCGGATGCGATGACCGCTGAGGGCGAACCTCGTCGCAT